>NZ_NTZO01000239.1 GCF_002559405.1 Bacillus sp. AFS001701
GTGTTATTTTATCTATTTTATTCATTATTGCTTTGTTTTCTTCTTTAAAAATCCTTGCAAATATTCAAGTCGCTACTATAAAGGGTTGGTTTAGTGATTCAATTGCAATAAATAAAGTATTTGCTGAAGAAAATAAAACGATCACAAATGAGAGCATAATGATTACGATGGCAAAAAACATCGAACATAATACGAATTGGAATAATTATAAAAAGGTAACAGTTACTGCAACTGGTTATACAGCTGGAAGAGAATCGACAGGAAAAAGTCCTAAAGATCATTCATATGGAATTACTTATTCAGGTGTGGAAGTAAAGAGGGATTTATTTTCAACCATTGCAGCCGACTTAAACGTATTTCCGATAGGAACCGTATTATTTATTCCTGGGTATGGATATGGAGTAGTAGCAGATAAAGGTGCAGCTGTAAAGGGACATCATCTGGATTTATATTTTCAAACTGTTGGAGATGTATTTGAGCATTGGGGAAAAAAGAAATTAGCAGTTTATATAATAAAGCAAGGGTCAGGAAGATTTACTGAATCGGATCTTAAAGAATTGAATGAACAAAATTCGTTACAAGTATTTAGACAGCAATCAAAGAATCAAATTGGAGAATAGATTATGGAAAAAATAAATTATAGCTTAACCATTAATGCGCCAATCGAAGCTGTTTTTGAAGTTGTTGATTCAGATGAGCATATAAAAAAGTGGATGGATGGTTTCATAGAGAATAAGTATGACGAAAATTTTAATAGAGAAAAACCAGTAGGTCATAAGTTTAAGCAAAAGTTAGAAGAAGATGGGGAAATTCGAGAATATGATGGTGAAATCATTTCTTATAGCCCGCCAAAAGAATTAGGTATTCGATTAAAGCATACTAATTTTACAGCCGATGCGGTCTATCGTTTTTTTTCTGTTGAATCAAATCAAACCCGCTTAGATTATGAATGTAGCTTGGAAATGTCTTCAGTAGTAGCTAAAATGACGGGCTTCATATTCAGTTGGTTCACTAAACGAATTGTAGTAAAACAAATGAGTAGTTTAAAAGAATATGCAGAAAAGCGATTTGATGGTGTACTATAAAAACATGCCCCTTGCATTAATAGCAAGGGGTTTACAACGTTAATAGGATATTTATTTTGAATAAAAGGAAAATCTTTTCATTATCTCGAATTTAAAATAAGTAAAATTTTATAATAAAATAGAAATTGTAAAACAATCTTTTGTTCAAACAAGTAAAACGAAAACAGAGTTGTATAAAGTGAGTAAGCTTTAATGGAGAGGTGGAGGCGTAATGGAAGAGAAAATGACCTTAATGCATGCTTTAGGCATGACGATAGAGTCTGTTGAAGAAGGCAAAGTAGTGATGAAAATGGAGGTAACGGAAAAAGTACATCAACCGTTTGGGTATTTACACGGTGGTGCTTCAGTCGCTTTAGCTGAAACAGTTGCGAGTGTAGGAACGTTTTCGATGATTGATCAAGAGAATCAACTTGCTTTTGGCCTTGAAATAAACGCAAATCATTTACGATCTGTTCGTGATGGTGTCGTTACAGCAATCGGAACTGCAATACATACAGGTAAAACGACAATGGTTTGGGATATAAAAATTTATTCCGAGGATGAGCAGTTAGTTTGTATCTCGAGATGTACAGTTGCGATTAAAGATAAACGAAATTAACATAAAGAGCTGCTAAATTACGATAGTAATTTAGCAGTTTTTTATGACCGAGGATATCAAGCTAAAGATACTTGTTAAATGGATCAGTCAGGTTTTTTAAATATTAAAATCTAATTTAAAATGACTTTTTCTAAAAAGAAAAAATAGAAACTCATCAATTTTATCTTAAACTTATGGTAAAATAATTAAGTTGTGTATATAAAATTTCGAAGATAAGTGAGACATCCTCTAATTAAGGATTTAGAAATTTCTTGAGATAGAGAAGAAAGGAGACATTCGATGAAAAATATATATTACACAGGCTTTAATGCACTTTTATCAATTATTATGTTTACGGTCGCCATTACATTAAACTTCTTTCAAATGACTATAAACTTTTTATCAGTATCTGGTATTCTACAACCACTTACAGATCTACTTCCAGAGAAGGAAATTAGAATCCTTACATTTCTAGGTATAGCATTTCTTTTCTATTTAGTTTTGAGTGGATTCAAATTAATTTCTGATATGATCTGGCAATTTGCGCTACTACTATTCTCAAAGGACAATGAAGGAGTAGACTTATTAGCAACAAAGAAATATTCTTTCGTCTTTTTAATAGGTGGATTAATTGCTATCTTTTTAAATAAATCTTTAGTGTATATTGC
>NZ_NTZO01000069.1 GCF_002559405.1 Bacillus sp. AFS001701
AAGTTAGGAAGGTCTTCATGTTCCTCATTGTATTCTAAAAGGCATTCTTTCAATATTTCCGATTCTTCCAGTAAATTTTTTTCTAATTCTGACCATCCAAGAAATACAACTCTTTTAGGTAATGGTGCTACTAAACCTGTAATTGCATCCCAAAATGCATCCCAATTTTCACCATAAAAATCAGGAAATCTTAATTTTTCTTTAAGTAGAAAATGTAAATCTTTTTTAGTTTTTATATTACTTACATCAATAGTTACTATTTCATCAGTCAATTTATACACCTCTATAATCATTACTGCTTTTATATTAACACTGAATTCCTTGTTCAACTATACTGCCATTTACTTCAATAAAAAAAGCCGCATATAAGCAGCTCGTGTTATGCAACTAATGCATGCTTTAGTTGAATAGCATAAGGGTTGATGTTTAAACTCCAATTTTCAAATCTTTTTAAAAAAACTTCATACAAGAGAACAAATTATTAATTTAGGTCAGATAATTTTCCACCAATGAGTATTTCATATAGTTCTTCTGAATGATTCTTGTCTAATTGAACAAATTTACTTTCAGCATTTATTGTGAGTTCCACTTTATCATTATTAGGACTTATCCAAAGCTCATATAGCACGGCTTTTCCATTTATATCAGGATTTTTAAATTGAAATATAAATCTGTAATCGGCTGGGCGTACCATATCTACTTTTGTATGTTCCCAATCAATATTATCTAATAACTCTCTTACCTTTTGAACTTTCTCATTATTAGTTATTACTTTGAAGTCTTCGTAATTATTTACATCAACTACTCGCTTTTGAACTTCTATATTTTGTTCTTCGTTACCAATTAAGTTTGAACAACCTGTAATGAATATAGTCAAAACTACAATAAGAGTAATTATATATTTCAAACTTATCCCCCTTATATTTTAAGATGTTTTCATATATAAATATTCCATTATTTACCTTTTTATTATAACACACCTTATTGAACTAATCTGCCATTATGTTGAATAAGAAAAAGCGATCTTCTATTGAAGTATCGCATGCGTTAGTTGTACAAAAAAAGATTGCTTCAGCAGTCTTTTTTTGTTGCACTAAATTAAAAATTTTTATTTACTTACCAAATATTCTTATTATAAATGTACAACAGGAAAAAAATAGTTGCAGCAGGAGATTAGTAAAGAAATTTAAGATTTCTTATATAACTACCATGGAGTGTAATAAAAAACTTCCATTCACTGTTGTGAATTCGAGGATTCATGGGTGGCTAACGCATGCTAAGTTGAACAATTGTTCGTTTTAAATCATAATATTTATAAAAAATATATTGTTTATGAAAATTTGAAGAATAGCAATTCTTAATGGACTTTACTTAGTTAAATAGAAGAAAGTCTATTTTTTTTTAATTGATCGGATCTATTTAAAATTCAATTTGTTCAACGATTAAAAAGCATCCAATTTAATTGGATGCAAACTTAAGTATTCCACTTAAAAAGATTGAATCTTCTAAATGCGTGCACTCTTTTAGCTTGATTTTTCCATCTAGTTCTAGTTCTTTAGCCAGTTTTTCAATCATATTTTTATCATTTCCCAAGGGATTTTTAATGTTGATTAGAAAGTAATTTCCTCTTGTTGCAAGTCGAAGGTTCTTTAATAGACTCTCTTTACTCATTTTCACATCTCCCTTCTAAATTATATTAATTCGACACAAGAGAGGTTTTGTCCTGTAATCTCATTTAAACTACAAATTTTATGTAGAATTTATTTATTTGAACTCCATAGTATATAACGTCAAAAATTATCATACATTGTCAATACACATAGTAGGGGGAATAATAATGGACTCATATAATTTACGTGAATTAGAGTATGCAATAGATGAAATTACTGAAATTGCAAAAGGATTTGGGCTTGAATATTTTCCAATGAGGTATGAAATATGCCCATCCGATATAATTTACACGTTTGGTGCGTATGGAATGCCAACAAGATATTCACATTGGAGCTTTGGAAAAAAATTCTATAAGATGAAGTTGCAGTATGATCTAGGATTAAGTAAGATTTATGAATTAGTGATTAATTCTAACCCATGTTATGCATTTTTACTTGATACCAATAGCCTGATTCAAAATAAATTGATCGTTGCCCATGTACTCGCTCATAGTGATTTCTTTAAAAATAATGTGCGTTTTAGCAATACAAATCGAGATATGGTAGAAAGCATGGCCGCAACTGCTGAAAGAATTAAACAATATGAACAAAAATATGGAAAAAAGTTAGTAGAAGAATTTTTGAATGCAGTTATAGCTATCCAAGAACATATTGACCCTTCTATTGTAAGAAATAGATTAACGTGGCAATTAGAAGATGATGTGATTATCCCCCTTCCTCGAGTAGGACCATATGATGATTTATGGAATTTGGATAATAAAAAAGAAAATATTACTCCTGTAAAACCTCGAAAAAAGAAATTCCCACCACAACCTGAAAAGGATCTTTTACTATTTATTCAACATTTTAGTCGTGAATTAGAAGAGTGGCAACGAGACATTTTAACAATGTTACGAGAGGAAATGGTATATTTTTGGCCACAGCTAGAAACAAAAATTATGAATGAGGGATGGGCTAGTCTCTGGCATCAACGTATTATGCGAGAGTTAGATTTAACTTCAGGTGAATCAATTGAATATGCAAAATTGAATGCAAGTGTAGTACAGCCCTCGAAAACAAGTATAAACCCTTACTATTTCGGACTAAAAATGTTTGAGGATATTGAAGATAAATATAACAATCCATCTGAAGAAATGAAAAAAAATGGGGTGAAAGTTGGTTCTGGAACTGAAAAAATTTTTGAAGTACGTGAGCTTGAATCAGATACTAGTTTTATTAGAAACTATTTATCAAAAGAATTTGTGATGAACAAAGACTTGTACTTGTTTAAAAAACATGGAAAAGAATATAAGATTAATGATAAAAGTTGGGTGAATGTACGTGATCAATTGGTAAATATGCGTACGAATGGAGGATATCCTTATATTACTGTAGATGATGGGGACTATCAAAAAAATGGTGAATTGTATTTAAAGCATTCATTTGAAGAGATTGAATTAGATGTTAAATATCTAGAGAAAGTTTTACCATATTTATACCAATTATGGGGAAGAACGACTCATATTGAGACAAGGATGGATGGAAAAACTGTCTTATTTAGTTATGACGGAATTAATGTAAATCGTAAAAATTTGTAAACACCTATTTAGGCGTTTATTTTATTTTAGCTATTTCTTAAACGTTGTTTACAGCATAGTACATCAACTAGCTCATGTTAGCAATGTGATATGGCGTTCCAATTTTGAAAAAGCTTTTAATAAGGAATATGAAACACGCTTTAGTCCCTTGTTACACTAATGCATGCCTTAGTGTAACAAGGAATCCTAAATACTTTAAAGAATATAATATGTCTAAAAGATTTAATAAGGGAGAATCGCCATGTCAATAGAAAATGAGAAGAGTAAAACAGACAAGTATGATGGCGTGCACTTTTTGGTATTTTTCACTATTTCAATTTTCTGCGATTATTTAAAGTTTGGTGATATTATCTTCCCAATTTTATTTCTGCTATATTTTATTTTTTCTTTCTATTACTTAGAAAAATGGACAAAAGGGAAAATTATAAAATACTTAACGATTTTTTTATTACTTTTTGTGATTGGTAAGGTAATCAAGATAATATTTTAGGTTAATAATTAAAAAATTTTAACCAACTAACGCATGCGTTAGTTGGATAAGATTATGCTTCTTCACTTAATCTGAAATTTTCTCCAGCTTGTTCTTTATTTAGTTTTTCTATTATGAATTCTCTTGCTATAACTTCAACGCAAACGTCGTGACCTCTTACAACATAATGGTTATAATCTTTATTTATTTTACTTCGTGAATATAGTCTTAACTGCTTTGTGTATAATTCTTCTAGCCAACGAGAGTTTAAAACTTTTAAAATATAAGAACGATGATTCTTGAGTTCGTATTCATAATCTACATATTCAGAATGAATGTAATTTGCTGACCAACAATTATTGAAAGTTACCTTTGCAATATAATCAGCAGGATTAGAATCTTCATCCCAACATCCAAAGAATACATGACAATCTCTTTCAGAAATATTCAAAATCACATCACCTTGTGGATTCTGCCAAACTTCCAAAGGTATTTGAATAGCTTTTTCACGACTCATGAAATTCTCCTTATTTTTAGTCTAATAGTGACTGTTATAAAACTAACGCATGCGTTAGTTGAATAAGAGATTTATAATAGGAGGAAATATCAATAATAACATTGAAGTGGATATAAGCAATTTTGAGACTTTTTTAGTGAGCCTTTTTCTGCCTTTTTTAATATTCCATCCGATATACTGTAATCCATTCTTATATATAACAAAAAATAAAATTAGAATTGCGAATTGAACAATCCATCCTGAATTATCTAGGTTTACCCCAAATTTTGAGTAAACAAAGTGTAGCATAGATCCCAAAAATAATTCGAATATCACAAAAAACACTAAAATAAATATAATTCTTATTACCTCAAGTTGTATCCTCATTAAATAGTTACATCCTTATCATTTAAATTTACTTTTAGGTGTCCAACTAAAGCATTGCGTTAGTTCATTAAGGTAAATACTTTTAAAAATATTTTGTGTAACCTACATATGCAGTAAAAATCGCAACTGCAAAGCTTGCTACTCCCATAATTTTCGCCTTTTTATCGTTATAACTTAAACCTAATATTCCAAATAAAATAAGTACACTCGTTTCAAGTAAATGGAAAATAATCTCACTTTGGTTTGATTCATTCTGGTAATTATAAAGACTGGAAATCAGTACAGCGATAAGATTTAATACTAATAAATAATAAAATATTTTTTTCATGTTGATTTTATCCTTTCGAAGTTAATTGCAGTTAATTATATATTGTAAATCCACTACTGTAACTTGGGGGAATTCAGCCTTTACCACATTGATTTTCGGATAATCCTTATTGCACTAAACTGCCATTTAGCTCAATAAAAAAATCGACTTTTCAGCCGATTAAGTTGTTCAACTATTGCATGCTTTAGTTGAATAAGGTTATTCATCATATAACCAATCAAAATCATCGTGAAGTATATATTCTTGTTCCTCTAAGCTTAAATAATAATTAGAGCAGACAATATCTAATTCTTTATAATCGTCACCATAATCAATACCTAAATAGATATGCTTTATATCTTTATTTTCTTTCGCTTTAACAGGTATCTGGTCGATTACCTTAGAGTTATCTAAGCATAAATAACACTTTCAAATTTCAGAGTCCCTTTCTTAACCCGATAGGTAAACCCACCATCTCTATCCATACGTGATATGGGCTTTAAATTTGAAAGCTAATGCTTTTTTCACGATGGTTAATAAATAATCCTTCAATCACGGTATCATAATTCCAGTTCGTCATTCTCTCTATAATCTTGCATCTATTACATCACCATTTCTCCCTTTTTTACTACTATTTCGCTATGGAATTTCAGTATTCCTTCTTCAACTAAACTGCCATTTACTTTAATAAAAAAAGACCACCGAAGTAGTCTATCGTTGTTCAACTAAAGCGCCCGTTTACTGAAGATCATTTCTAGTTAAATTAGTATTAAAAAGATTGTTTCTTCTTAAAGAAGTGCACACGTTAACCAACCAAAAAACAGAGCTTCACCACAGGCAATGTAAGAAAATTACGTTCTTACATGGTAGGTTGATTGAAATTAGGAATCCTACAAATTATGTGTTACACTTTGTTTACCATTTGATTTACTGTTTTCTGTTTTCTGTTTCCTGTTCCCTACTCATTAGTGAGTGGGGTTTTTGTTTTTTTAGAAAAATAAAAAACAGACTCAAATTAAGAGCCTGTCCATGTTTG
>NZ_NTZO01000240.1 GCF_002559405.1 Bacillus sp. AFS001701
GTTTTCAACTGCTTTTTTACGTATATCTTCCTATTTTTCCATTTTATATAGTTCATTTGCCTTATTAAAAATTGGGGGATTTTTGATGTTTTTCAGAAATATGATGCTTTCGTTGATAAAAATTCCAATTATTGCATAACCATTCAGGGATTACTTCTTTCCTTTTCTTTGTTGAAGACTTTTTGAAATTTTTCCGTTTTTCTGTCTTGACGGATTTTGGGCAGTTTCGTCTACTATCGGTAGACATACATTTGGGTTCGTGATGCTGAACACGAATGCCAATGTTGTTTTTCTCCTTGATGTAAATATTATTCAACGTTCGGGTCATCCCAATCATTCGAACGAACAACACACGCACGCTCGCGTGTGTTATTTTCGACTACAGACAAAAAACGTTCAGGTGCACCTGAACGTTTTTTCTTAACTCTATGCTCATCTTAGGTGTCTTACAGGAATTGCGCGTCTTGCCAGAAAAAAATATTTTGTCGTTGAACTAGTGTTCAAAATCGCAGATGAACAACTCCAAAAGAAGAAACTGTTCCAATAAGCGTTCTACAAACCGACAAAAAGGTACTTCTAGTGAGTACCTTTTTTTCCATCAAATGATTCTTTCAGTATAACTCTTATCCGTGCAGTTAATTCCTCAAAAAATGACCGAACTACTTCTGATTCACGTTCTTCGATTCTATGGACACACCATAAATCAACTGGTTTGATTCGCTTATCTTCAATCGGGATCACTCGAATTTCACCGGATTCTATGATAGGTTGATTCCACAATGTAAAGGAATGAAGGTACAAGACCGCATCTTTTTCACTAAGCATATCAAACGCAAACTCGAGCAAGTTTGTCGTCAAAAACGCATTTTGATTACTAGGTGGCTCAAACGGCAATTGTTCGTAATCTGTTAACGTATAGCCAATCACCGTCTTTTTTTTCAAATCGGCCAACCGAACAGATTCTTCATGATAAAATGGCGATTTTTTTCCCACTGCAATACAAATTCGTGTTTGTCCTAAGTGTGTGAGTGTTTGATTATCGAAATATTTCGATTCTGAACGAGTCAATGCAATAAAAGAGAAATCAGCAAGTTGTTGCCTATTTTTTAACAACGTTTTTCGATGTTGTTCTATCACTTGAAAGGTAAGATGTGGATGAAAATGATTAAGTGATAGAATAATTTGCTGAATCAAAAACGAGAATGTCGGAGTCATTGAAATCGTGATGAATACATCATTCTTTCGTTTCAATGTTTTAACTTCTTTATTTAAATTATTCATCATTTCTAACATTTGAATTGCTTGCCTAACCACTCGTTCGCCTGCATAAGTTAGTTTAATCCCTGTGTTCGTCCGATCAAAAATCTTCACTCCTAGCTCTGACTCAAGCATCGTAATCCCTTGACTTAATCCTGATTTTGACACATATAAATTGTCGGCTGCTCTTGAAATAGACCCTTCTTTTGAAGCTTCTACAATATACTTCAATTGTTCAAAATTCATCTCATCCCTCCTCCCTCATTTAATTTCTCTTATTATTTCCGTTTTTTCTATATTCATGTGAAAAATACAACTTTCAACTTTTTATTCATAACTGCTTTCCATATATCTGAACACAACCTTCATTCTTTCATTCTAGTCATCTTTTTCTTATTTTTTCGACTACAGACAAAAAACGTTCAGGTGCACTGGTCAAGACCCCAAAAAGTGGAGATGTAAAAAAACTGAGTTATTTCCTTTGAGAAATAGCTCTTTTTT
>NZ_NTZO01000241.1 GCF_002559405.1 Bacillus sp. AFS001701
GATTAGTGGAATAAAAAAAATAGTAATTTAATACTTAAAAAAATTAGGTTAAAATCAATTCTAGGGAGAAATTAAAAAACTTAAAGGTTGGTTTAAAATGAAGATGAAGAAGAATCAATTATTTCTATTATCAATTTTTAGTAGTATATTCGTAATCATTTTTGAATTTACACAGTGGCATTTCGTTGATATTTTAACAGAATTTCTAATGCCTTTTCTTTGGCTTATAGTGTTTGGTTTTTTCGTCTTTGTTACAGTCAGAAGTTTCATAGGTTTTTATAAAAATAAAGACTGGAAGCCTGTTCTAGTACAATTTATTACTATTTTATTGTTGATTTTCGTTCCTTTTAATCAAATAGTTATTAATGCGGACTTTGAAAAACATAAATCAGAGAGAGAAATGATAGTGAAGATGGTATCGAATGGATCACTAAATCCAAATGTATCTTATAATGAAACTTTAATCCACCTTCCAAAAAAATATGCTCTGCTATCTAAAGGTGGTGGAGATATTGTAATTAAAGGAGATAAAAAAGATTTTAAAATCCTATTCTTCACTTATAGAGGCATTTCAGATAGTTTCTCTGGCTTTGTATATTCTCCAAAAAATAAGCCTTCCGTAAGTGATTTTGATGGTGACTTTAAACAAGTTAAAAAATTAGATGCAAATTGGTATTTTGTAGGTTCTTATTAAACTAAAGCACAGCGTTATTTGAATAAGCTAATCATTGATTAAATGATAGATACAACTTAGAAACTAATTACTTATTTAACATTTTTATATATTTAATCATTAAGACATTGAAATATATTTCTGTTCCAACAGAAGTAACTAAATCGAACCAGTTGGTCTCATTCAAGGAAATTGAAGGATCAATATAAGTTAGAATTAAATAACCGACAATCATAATAACCGTAACTAGGACAAAAAATCGGAGTGTGAGTGGAAGATACAAACTAAAATAGCGAAAGACAAATTCCTTCCCATCTCCTCGTTGATTTATTTTATATGCTAAATAAATTCCAACTAGATTGATAAACAGAAAACTAATCAAATCAATAATATCTAAGATGTTAAAAGTTTCAGTTAACAATACTAACGGATAAGCTAGTAAAACTATTGCGAATAATGAAATACCTATTATTTTATGGTATCTTTGTGACTTACTGGACAGACTCTCTTCTTTTAAAGCTTGAACGAGCCCTTTTACATTCCAAATGTACATATGTAATCCCCTTTATAATGTCTAAAAATCATATCCATTATAACACGGACATAAAAGTGAAGAGTGAAGTAGAACTTATTGAACTAACTAATGCATTAGTTGAACAACAAGATCGGCTGTTTAGTCGGTTTTTATATTCAACATAATGGCAGTTTAGTTGAAGAAGGATTAGATTATTGAAAAAAGAGCTGCCGTAGCAACTCGATGATATTCAACTACTATGGAAGTATGTTTTAAACTTCCATTCACTGTGGTGAGTTGAACAAAATTAGAGAAAAAGGATTATTAAGTGCTTTATATTTTCGAAACCCCATATCTGCATTGATTCCAAAAGAGGGATTTATTTTAATTTCAGATGACATTGGTTCATCAGGGGTTGTCCAACATTTAAAGTTAATAAATTTAAGGTCATTATTCAGAATCAAGTTCATATACAAGTGTATAGTGAATTGATCCCGGTGTATTTGAGCGATTCGTAACTTCTATCATTTTAGTTTTTACAAGAACAGTTCTTGTTTCACCTGGAAATATTATTCCTTTTAGTGCAACGGAAAAAATCTGAGTAATTGGATTAGCGCTAGTATTAGTTATCGTTAGTGATACTAAGGTATCATTAATTTTATGTTACTTTCTTATACAACTACCATGGGAGTACAATAAAAACTTCCATTCACTGTTGTGAAT
>NZ_NTZO01000242.1 GCF_002559405.1 Bacillus sp. AFS001701
TTTTGGCTGTTTTACTTCCTTATGAACCTCCCATGAGGAGCTATTTTTCTTTTTTTCGCTGTTTTACTTCCTCATGACCATCTCATGAGGAACTATTTTTCTTTTTTTCGCTGTTTTACTTCCTCATGACCACTTCATGAGGAACCTTTTCCCTTCTTCATACTGTTTTACTTCCTCATGAACCCCTCTTGAGTAATCTTTTCCCTTCTTCATACTGTTTTACTTCCTCATGAACCCCTTATGAGGAACCTTTTCTCTTCTTCTTGCTGTTTTACTTCCTCATGAAGTACTAAAAAAGCTCACCTTATAAAAGTGAGCTTTTCTTAGTATTCAAGTAACTTAAACTTTGTGAAAATACTTCATCACGCATGATAAAACTAAATCGGCGATCTTTTTTTATGTTTGGTGGAAATTCGTCTAACAATACAGGGCCGTTTGTTTCAAAATAGTGCTTTTGTGTTAAAAGTTCTCCTATTTCGGCAAAATAAATATTTTTTATGATGATTTTATCCTTACCTGTAACACGGTATTGCCCTAAATAATTAATTTTAGATACATTTCCACCTGTTTCTTCTAAAACTTCACGTTTAGCTGCTTCTTCAGGTGATTCGCCTTCCTCGACTTTTCCGCCTGGGAATTCGTATCCTCTTCTTTGATGGTCTGTGAGTAACCATTGGTCATTGTATTTACAAATAACCCAAACATGTTTTGGATCGGGTGAAAATGGATGTTTCTCAAATGATAATTCAACTGTATTATGGTAAAAATCTTTAAATATGTACATTTTAACCTTCCTACATTCATACTTGTTTTTCCATTGTACTATTTCTATTAAAATGTTTCATCATTATTGAAATAATATTCCTGAATCTTTATGAAAATATTTGATTGCCTTGCATATTGGACAGTATACTATATCATAGTAGTATCACTATTTAGGAGGATTTAGTATGACTGGAGTATTTATTGTTAGTGGAATAATTATCGTTGTTGTATTCGGTGCTTTCGTTCTTACTGTAAATAAAGGCTATGGTGTACAACATAAAGTCGATAAGCTAGAAGACGTAAAAATGAAAAATAACCATGATGAGAAATAATTCTAGCAGACGAAAGGTTTGTATATGAATAAAATTTTAATTGGAATCATTAGATTTTATCAAAAATGGATTTCACCTGCAACGCCACCATCATGTAGATTCTATCCTACTTGCTCTAGTTATGGACTAGAGGCAATACAAACCCATGGTGCGCTTAAAGGAACTTATTTAACGACTAAAAGAATACTTAAGTGTCACCCACTACATCCAGGTGGATATGATCCTGTACCTGATAAAATAAATAAAGAAACAAAAAAAGATACGGTCAAAGAAACTTGAAACGAAAAACAAGTATAATTTGATCGTATTTTTTTATTTGGTTATTTCTATTGAGAAGTATATTTATAAATCTTTTTAGAAATGCTATGGACTCTCTCTTCATCCACTTCTACCCCTAAACCAGGGCCAACTGGTACTTTAACTTTTCCATTTATTAAGGCTACCTCTGGAAAAATGAGATCTTGCTCCCAATGTCTAGATGAAGCCGAAATATCTCCTGGTATTGTAAATCCGGGAAGAGATGCTAATGCAACGTTTTGAATTCTAGAAATCCCTGTTTCAATCATGCCTCCAACCCAAATTGGAATATTCTTTTCAACACAATAATCATGAATTTCAATTGATTTAGATAATCCTCCTACTCTCCCAGGCTTTACGGTAATGATTTTGCATGCGTTTAATTCATCCGCAATTTGAACATCCTCTAAGGAACATATACTTTCATCTAAGCAGACTGGAGTAGAAATTTCCTTTTGAAGAATAGCGTGCTCGATGAATTGGCGTTCGCCAAATGGCTGTTCAATCATTAACAGATTAAATTCATCTAATTTTTTTAGTTTCGGAATGTCTTCAATCGAATAATCCGAATTGGCATCAATCATTAGAGGGATCGCTGGATAGCTATTTCGTATAGTTGAGACAATTTCATAATCATTTTCCTTTGAAACTTTAATTTTAAATCGTTCATAGCCTTCTTTTATATATGCACTAATTTGTTTCAACATTTTTATTGGCTTGTCTATACTAATTACAACCCCTACTGGTATCTCTGCCTTATTGCCCCCTAAAGCTTGTGCTAAAGTGATTGAATTTAGTTTACTATACAAATCCCAATATGCACCTTCAAGCCCAGATTTAGCCATTTGATTGCCTTTAAATTGATTGAAATGTGTAGCTAATTCACTTGGATGATTAAACTGCTTTTTTAATAGGATTGGTATAAAGAAATCCTGTAAAGTATGAAGTGCTGTTTGAATCGTTTCCTCTGTATACCAAGGCTCTGAAAAAGCAACAACTTCTCCATAACCGCATATTCCGTTAGCATCTAAAATTTTAACAATAATACTTTCACGTTTTTCATATGTCCCATAGCTGGTTTTAAAAGGTACATTTAGAGGCTGTTCAATTAAAAATAATTCAATTTGCCTTATCAACATGTTTATTCCCCTTATAGAAGCTTAAGTAGCTCTCTTCTAACTAGCTTATTTGTTGCATTTCTTGGTAAGTTGTCTACAAAATATATTTCCTTTGGAATTTTATACCCTGCGATTTTATCTCGACAATACTCGATTAGTTCTTCTTGAGACGGAGGATTAGAGGATTTACTAACAACAAATCCAACAGGTACTTTTCCCCAATTTGGGTCTTCTTTGCCTGTTACACCAGCTTCAATGATATCTGGATGCGATAATAATACTGATTCAATCTCTGCTGGATATATATTCTCTCCACCGGAAATAATTAGGTCACTTCTACGGTCAACTACAAATAAAAAACCATCCTCATCTACATAACCCATATCTCCTGTATAAAGAAACTCAGATGAATCAGTTAACTTGGTAAGTTTATAATAACCTTTACTCACGTTCGGCCCCTTGACTACAATTTCTCCTACTTCTTTTGGTAAACAAGTTCGTTGATCGTCTCTTATTTCTAGCGTACATCCAAATAAAGCTTTACCTGCCGAACCAATTTTAGAAAGCATATATTCAGGAGAAAGCGTTGCAATTTGTGAACAAGTTTCAGTCATTCCGTATGTTTGATAGACTGGAACATTTAATGCTCTTGCCTTCTGTAAAAGAGGTAACGGAGCAGGTCCTCCACCAAGTAAAGCCGCCCTTACGCTGTTTAAATCATTTGTACCCTCAACAATTGTTAAGAGGTCATTTAATACTTTTGTTACAACAGATAGAATTGTTACATTATGCTTTATGACACAGTCCTTAATGGTATTTGCATCAGCTTTATTCGTTAACACAATTTTCATGCCATAAATCGCACTTTTATATACAGTAGATAAACCACCCACATGGAACATTGGCAAACAGACTAGCCATACATCTTTATGATCTAATCCTAAATTTAATACTGAAGCAACTGCACTGCTCCAATGATTAAAATAAGTTTGTAAAACTGCTTTTGGGAAACCTGTTGTACCAGATGTGTACATCATAGTTGCAATTTTATCGCCATCAAAATTAGGCTTGATTGGAAATTCCTTTGATTCACTGTTCTCTATTTCAATTATATTTAACAGTTTTATATTTTCAGGAATCTTCACCGTATTTAATTTCGCTACGATTAAAAATTCAGAATCACTATTTTCTAATTGATATACTATTTCGTCATCACTTAATCTTATATTCAGTAAAATTGATGTTGCTCCAATATAATGAAGTGCATAAACAACTTCTATAAATTCAACAGAATTATTCATTAAAACCGAAACGCGAGATCCGTCTTTTATGCCAAAATGGTGAAATTTATAGGCAAGATTTATAACTCGATCATGTAAATCCTTAAACGTAATTTCTTCCCCATCTGTTGCAATTGCTATTCGATTAGGAGTTAATCTGACTCTCTCAAGCAAAAAATTCGGAATTTGATTCATCAAAAACACTTCCTGACTAATATCAAAATTTACAAAAGTTCATTTAAAGAAAACTCTTCGATTGGCGAAGATAGAGGCGTAGTTGCATTTATACTTACTTCCCAAATTGGGCATCTACGTCGAGCTTTCTTCTCTGCTGCCAATTTATACCTTCCTTAATGTGCAAAAAAAGCCTGATGATTTCTCATCAAGCTTTTATCTTCTTTCAAATCAAGGAAAACGTGGGAATTTATCGAAATCAGGTGTACGTTTTTCTTTAAATGCATCGCGACCTTCTTTTGCTTCATCAGTTGTGTAGTAAAGAAGCGTTGCATCTCCAGCTAGCTGTTGAATACCAGCTAAACCGTCTGTATCTGCATTCATTGCTGCTTTTAAGAAACGTAGTGCAGTTGGACTCTTTTCAAGCATTTCTTCAGCCCATTTAACTGTTTCAGTTTCTAATTCTTCTAGAGGTACTACTTTATTAACTAAGCCCATATCCGATGCTTCTTGTGCATCATATTGACGGCATAAGTACCAAATTTCACGAGCTTTTTTGTGGCCTACAATACGAGCTAAATAGCCTGAGCCATAACCAGCGTCAAAGCTACCTACTTTTGGACCAGTTTGTCCAAATTTAGCATTATCTGCAGCGATTGTTAAGTCACAAACCACATGAAGAACATGACCTCCACCAATTGCATAACCAGCTACCATTGCAATTACAGGTTTTGGAATAACGCGAATTAAGCGTTGTAAATCTAATACATTTAGGCGAGGAATGCGGTCTTGTCCAACATAACCACCGTGTCCGCGAACACTTTGGTCACCTCCAGAACAGAATGCTCTTCCACCTTCACCTGTTAAAATAATAACACCAATTTTTTCGTCGTCTCTTGCATAAGCAAAAGCATCAATCAACTCTGATACAGTTAATGGTGTAAATGCGTTATGTACGTGCGGACGATTGATTGAAATTTTAGCAATTCCATTATATGTAGAATATAAAATTTCTTCATACTTTCTTTCTTGTACCCATTCAATAGTCATGAAATTTCCTCCTTTTCGCTTTTCAATAAAAACCCAATTACTATTGTAGCAAATTTTTCCGAATGTTCCACATGAATTGCATGGCCTGCATGTGGAATTTTAATAATTTGGCTATTTTCTAGCTTCTCGTTCATTTTCCCCATTATTAAGCAAAACTTTTCATCATATTCTCCACAAACTAATAATGTAGGTTTTTTAAATTGCTTCAAGTCACTCCATAGAGATGGTTGAATCCCCGTTCCCATCCCTTTTAGACTATTACTTAAGCCAATTGGTGACTGATTTAATCTCCCTTGTTTAATCTCTTGTTGTGACTCTGATGTCAAATTCTTTTGAGTTGCAAATAACGGAATGTTTTCCCAATAATTAACAAATACTTCAATACCTTCATTTAGGATCATTGAAGATAAATGATTGTCTTGTTCGATCCGAGCTAATCTTTCATTTTCAGTTTTAAGACCGGCCGTGCAGCTTTCTAAAATAAGCGATTTAATTTTTGTTGGATAGGCTAAAGCGAGATAGAGGGCTAGTCTACCTCCCATTGAATAACCTAAAAGATGCACAGAATCAATTTGCTTTTGTTCGATAAAATCATGTAAATCTTTAGCAGCAAATTCCATTCTGTACCGCTCATCATTATGTGGACAATCTGTCTTTCCATGTCCTAATAAATCAATTGCTATTACATGATAATTTCGTTCTAGTTTACTTATTAAACTTCCCCATGTCTCCTTTGAACCTGTGAAACCATGCAATAATAATATAGTTTGCCCTTGGCCAGATTCAATGTATGAATATGTGACCTCATTTAATTTAATTTCCATGAACAAGAACACCTAATTTCATTTCTCGTATTCTGCTTTTACAATGCTCCAAACTTTTTGATGTAGATCATAATTTTCTTTACGATTTGTCTGAATTTCAATAACATGTAATCCGCTATTCTTTTTAGCTAATTCATCTTCAAGATCAAACCAATTATGAATTTTTGTATGAACTCCACCGAAAAGGCCTGTTGCATGCTCGAATTCCAATCCTAAAGGAGTTCCGAATAAATCTTCGAAATGTTTTTCTTCTTTAGATTGAGGTAAAAATGAGAAGATTCCACCCCCATCATTATTAACTAGGATCACTCTTAAAGGTAAATTGTGTAGTTTAGAAAGGACTAGACTATTTAAATCATGATAGAAAGATAAATCTCCAATTAATAATGTGACACTTTCCCCAGTCGCTGCCATCCCTAATGCGGTTGCAATTGTCCCATCTATTCCATTTACCCCTCGATTACAAGCAATTTTTAACTTTTTAGATTGATTATGTAAAAACGTATCCACATCACGGATAGGCATACTGTTTGAAACAAACAATGTACTTTCTTCAAGTAAATTTTTTGCTAAAACTTGAACGATTTTCCCTTCAAAAAATTCATCAAACTGTTCTGCTTGTTGTAGTCCATTTTTTGTTTTTTCATTAATTGTTTTCCATTTATTCAACCAATCTATTTCTTGACTACTTGTTTTCTCGTATGACTCCAAAATTGCATTACAAAACTGGATATCATCACAAGAAATCATTTGAGTTGCTTTTAATGTCGGATCCCTCCATAAGTCACCTTCATCAATAACAATTAGGTCGCAATCTTTTTGTTTTTGTATATACTGGCTAAACGTTTTAGATACAGGCATTGCCCCGAATCGTACGATAACTTCAGAATCAAGCGAATCAACAATGTCTTCAAAACGAAGAAATGTATCATATGTATCGATTACATTCGAGTCTTCATTCCCATTAATCGTTCTTCCATTTGAAAGAGGATCACATAGAACTGGATAGTCTAATAAATTCCCTAAAGATTTAATCTTCTTTAAAGCTCCTTTTTCAACATAAGGACCACAAACTAATAAGCCTTTTCTTTTTGATTGAAAAAGCTTCTTGAATTCATTACTTGTTTCACTTGAAATTGTTGCAAGAGTTTCAGTAAGTATTGTGTGAGCAGAATTTTTACGCTTTCCTGCTGAAAAAAAATCACCTATCGCAAAGTTTGGAACTAATGGTTCTCGAAGTGGCACATTCATATGTACGGGCCCCATTGGAGCAGTCACACAAGAACGGTACAGTCGATTAACGCTTGAACGCGCGTATTCGTACATAGCTTCCGAAGCCTCTGGTAAGGCTAGCTCAATGAATTTTTTTACAAATGAACCGTATAAACCAATTTGATTCATAGCTTGTGGTGCACCTATATCTCTTAGCTCATGTGGTCGATCGGCTGTCAGTACGATTAATGGAATTCTAGATTCCTTTGCTTCAGAAATGGCTGGCATATAATTAGCAGCCGCTGTTCCAGAAGTACAGATTAAAACTGTAGGCTGTTTCGTACTTTTAGCGATTCCTAAAGCAAAAAATGCTGCCCCTCTTTCATCTACGGCAATATATGACTTTAATTTTGGATGTTCATTTACTAACATTGATATTGGTGTAGAGCGTGATCCAGGACTTATTACAACGTTTTTAATATTTAATGCACTTATTTCATCTACAAGAGCGCCAATATATTTTGTTAGTGCTTCATTATCTTTCATTTCGTAACCCTCCTAATGCATTTAGCATTGGCAGAAACTTTATACCAGTTTCAAAAAATTCTTCCTCTGGTTTTGAATCTTGTACAACACCACAACCGGCATATAATTTTGCTTTATCTTCTTTAATTAAGGCACTACGTATGCCTACAGCAAAATCACCATTTCCGTTTAAATCAATCCACCCTATCGGTGCACCATACCATCCCCGGTCCACAGGTTCAAGTTCACGAATTAATTTACATGCCTCTTCCTTAGGAAATCCTCCAAGTGCAGGGGTTGGATGTAATGCTTGAATTAATTCAAATAAAGAAACATGATTATACAATTCCCCTTCAACTGGCGTGAATAAATGCAATAAGCTTTTAGTCGCCATTATTCTTGGTGTTGAAGGTATTGATAATTCATTACAATATTGTTGTAGTGTTTCTCGTATATAGTTTACAACAAAAGCATGTTCGCCATTATTTTTTTTACTATTTAATAACCAATTGGCGGCTTCTGTGTTTTCTTCCTTTGTTATTCCTTTTGCGGCAGATCCAGCAAGACACATCGAAGAAACTGTATTATTTTTCTTAGAAATTAATCGCTCAGGTGTAGCGCTAATAAATACAGTATCTTTTATTTGATAAGAAATAACATAGTTAACATTTCTTGTTGCTTCTAATTCATAAATTACTTTTGTTGAATTTACTTCTGCAGAAAATCTTGCATTTAAAGTTCGATTTAAAACCACTTTTTCTAATTCTTCGTTTTTCATTTGATGAATTGCTTCTTTTACGCTTTGAATCCATTCATTAGGTTCAAATTCATCTTTGTTAATACATTCTGATTGTGTAAAGCTTGGTTGCTTCATTCCAAACTTTTCTAAAAAGTCATCATATTCTTTATATTGAAGCAATAAATCCTCTACTGTAGTTTGTTCATTAATTTCATAATTAGAGGTGATGAATGTCCCTTCGTTTGTAACCGTCACCATTAATTTAGGTACATAAAAATGAGAGGTACCAAAATTCTTCCAATCTTGATCATTTTTATAGTTATCAAAAAAAGAGAAACCCCCAAGAGCTATCGGTCCTGTACCAAAGCAATTTTCTTGCTCGATATACACTTGCTCTCCAAAGCGTTTCCATTCTTTTTCTATTGCAGAATACTGTTCTTCTGTACTATGATGAAAAGGAAATAAAGTACCAATTCCTGTGAGAATTAACGAGTTTTCTTGGTTTGACCAATAAAAGCGTTCAGTAAAACCCAATTCATGATAAAAATGGTAAACACTTAGGGGATGGATATTCATTATTTTTTCCACTTTACAAATGAAGCGTTTTGAACAAGCTTTTGCCTTTTGAAGAGAATGCTCAAAGAAGGCAATCGATTCCAGTTGACCTGTTCTAAGCATAATAGTTCCCCCTAGCTTAAATATACGTTAAATACATGATATAACTAAAGATACAACGATGAATGTAGACTGTCAATTTTATGAAGTTCGTCCATACTTTTTTAAAGTAAAATGACCTACATTTTCAAATAATATTAAAAAGGAGGATGTTAAAATGCAACCAACTGTTCAATCTCCAACTTCCTCAACAGGTTTTAGAACATGGTGGAATTTATTAAGACCACATACATTAACCGCAGCGTTCATTCCTGTTGCGATTGGAACAATGTTAGCGCACATAGCTCACTCATTTCATTTACTTTTATTTCTTTCAATGCTTATTGCAAGTTTACTAATCCAAGCCGCTGCAAATATGATTAATGAATATTATGATTATAAAAGAGGGCTAGATCATGAAGGTTCTGTCGGTATCGGTGGAGCAATCGTAAGAGATGGTATTAAACCTTCAACTGTTTTAAATCTTGCTTTTACCTTTTTTGGTATCGCACTTCTATTAGGCATTTATATTTGTATTCAAAGTAGCTGGTGGATCGCAGTTATTGGACTTATTTGTATGGCAGCAGCTTATTTTTATACTGGAGGACCACTTCCAATCGCATACACTCCATTTGGTGAGTTAGTAGCGGGCTTTTTTATGGGAGTTGTAATTATTGGTATTACTTACTATATTCAAGCTGGAAATTTACCATCAAATGTGATCTTACTTTCGATCCCTACTTCAATTACAATTGGAGCAATCTTAACAGCAAATAATATTCGTGACCTAGATAATGACAAAGAAAATGGACGTAAAACACTTGTTATCTTATTAGGTAAAAAGAATGCAATTATCTTTATTGGTTCATTATTTGCAGTTGCATATGCTTTCGTTATTTTATTTGTTATCATGAATTTAATTACACCTTTTGCACTTATTTCATTAATAAGTATTCCTGTTGCTATAAAAGCAACAAAAGGATTTATAGGTAAGACCCAACCAATGGAAATGATGCCAGCCATGGCAGCAACAGCAAAAACAAATACTATAATGGGATTCCTTCTTGTTATAGGCTTAATAATTGGAAATATTTTTTCCTAATTAAGGCAGAACAATTCCTCAAAAAACTTAATTCATGTTTTCCTCCTTTTTGAACAAAATATGGATAGTCATATTCATTTATTGAAAAGGGGGAGCATGATGCTTTCACAATCACAAATCCAAACATTTAAAAACGAACTACTGAAACAAAAAAAACATATAGAAGAAAGACTAAATGATCCAGCATTTACACCATACTCACTTAGAGATTCTGTTGATGAGCTTTCACTTGCAGACAACCACCCAGGTGATTTAGGTACTGAATTATTTGAGCGTGAAAAGGACATATCTCTTCATGAGCATTTAAGAAACGAACTAGATGACGTTAATACAGCGTTACAAAAAATTGAAAATGGAACATATGGCATATGTGAAGTAAGTGGAGAAGAAATACCTTTTGAACGGTTACAAGCCCTTCCTACAGCAAAAGCGATGATCGAACATACTCATGATCAGCATATTTCAAGTTCTAGTATTAGATACGATCGCCCTGTTGAGGAAGAAGTATTAAACCCACCATTTAGTAGAGATCCTAAAGACCGTTCAATGATGTATGACGCTGAGGACGCTTTACAAGATGTTGAAAGATATGGAAATTCTCAAACTCCGTCAGATTTTGAATTTAATAATATAGAGGAGTATGGAAGCGCATATACTGAGAGCTATGAAAATGTTGGTTATGTTGAGGAATTTGAAAACTTTATCGGAACTGATATTTATGGAAAAAATCGAACTGTCTACCCTTCAAGAAAACATGAACAATATGAACAAGATCTTGATGACTATGAAGAACAAGCTTTAAACGGAGAATTATCTGAAATTGATGTGAAAGACATTGAAAAGTACTAAATGAGTTAAAATTTCATTAAAAAACGATTACTATAATGTAGTCGTTTTTTTTATATTTTGAAATTAAATACATATACTTAATCAAGACAACTTACTTGAGGAGGATTTATGAATATTAAGTTAATTGTTTTATTTTTCTCCTTATACTGTTTATTTTTTATTTCTTCTATTTTATTTCCGATCGACTATGATTGGTATAGTCACCTAATTAAACCTAGCTATACTCCTTCTGGAAAAACAATCGGAATCATTTGGGCATTCTTGTATTCTTTCATTTCTTTAAGCGTATGTATAATCGTTTCTTTAGGAGAATCCTTTAAAAAAGCAAAATGGTTTTATATTATATTTATTATTAATTATGTATTTAACCAGTTGTTTAGCTATTTTCAATTCAAACAAAAAGATTTACTTATGGCTACAATTGACTGTGGACTCGTCTTTGTTACAGCAATTCTTTTAACGACTATCGCATATAAACATTCAAAAACTTCATTTGTCTTACTCATTCCCTATTCTATTTGGTCATTATTTGCAACCTTTTTAAACTACAATATCTACGTACTAAATAGATAGATTTTTAGATTAATATAAAAAAGGCATCCTAAAATAGGATGCCTTGAACAAAACAAAAATTATTTTTTGTTTACGTTAGCTGCTTGTGGTCCACGGTTTCCTTCGATGATTTCGAATTGAACTTCTTGACCTTCTTCTAAAGTTTTGAAACCTTCGCCTTGAATTGCAGAGAAGTGTACGAATACGTCGTTTCCACTTTCAGTTTGGATGAATCCAAAACCTTTTTCGCTGTTAAACCATTTAACTTTACCGAATTCCATCGATAATACCTCCTAAAAATACATATATACACTATTAATGCGTGCATAAAAGAGGGGTAAAGAAAAAGAACGTCATTGTCCAATCGGCTAAAGGATTGCTACAACATTGAAAGTGGTCAAAACTTCTTTTCAAGACAAAGAAAAATGAGCGTTACTAAAAATTTTGTAGTGCAAATGTATCGTTAATTTCTTACCTTCAAATAAATATGCAGTTAATAGTAACTTAAATATATCATATCTAAAAAAGTGCGTCAATGACACATAGGCTTAATTGAGAGAATTTTTTATATAATTCTTATAATTTATCTTTTATACATTTAGACCTACCTAGTTCCCTATAAAAATGGCATATTTTCTCATTAAATAGTTAAAATAAATGAGGATTATGTAATATTTTATCAAATTTTTTATTATTAAATAACTAGATTTTAGTATTACAATATTTGTATAGTTAAACTAAAAGGAGGCATAAAAATGAAAAATTCTCATGAAGTTACATATAAAATTCATGGCCATGATATGCAGTTTGTACAAGTAGAGCTTGATCCAAAGGAAACAGTCGTTGCTGAAGCTGGAGCAATGATGATGATGGATGATGGTATCGAACTTGAAACAATTTTTGGTGACGGTTCACAGCAATCAGGTGGATTATTTGGAAAATTGGTTGGAGCGGGTAAGCGCCTTGTTACAGGTGAGAGCTTGTTTATGACTAGTTTTACAAACCGATCAAGCTCATTAAAAACAGTCAGTTTCTCAGCACCATACCCTGGAACAATCATACCTTTAGATTTACATGAGTATGGGAATAAAATTATTTGTCAAAAGGATTCTTTCTTAGCCGCGGCAAAAGGCACTTCAGTTGGGATCGAGTTTAGAAAGAAATTAAGTACCGGCCTATTTGGTGGCGAAGGATTCATCATGCAAAAACTCGAAGGTGATGGTCTTGCTTTCTTACATGCTGGTGGTTCAATTTACCAAAAAACTCTTCAACCAGGTGAAAAAATTAAAATCGATACTGGATGTATTGTTGGCTTCACTGGTGATGTTAATTACGAAATTGAATATGTTGGAAATGTAAAAACTGCCCTTTTTGGAGGAGAAGGTCTATTCTTTGCTACATTACAAGGTCCTGGAACAATTTGGGTTCAATCATTAACTTTAGCAAGATTAGCTTCTCGAATTGGTCAATACTTACCAAATTCTTCTAAGGAAGAAGGAAGTATATTAGGTGGCCTTGGAAATTTACTGGATGGTAATGATTAATTCAGACTACTTTAAAAGCGTTTTTTTGATTACATACAAAAAACTAGTCAACGAAATCTTGACTAGTTTTTTTCTGTTCTATTAAATTACCTCTTCTTCTTCCGGTTCTGCCTCACGTAATTTGTAAGTAAAGGTTGGGGTATAATCATAATCTAACTGCATCTTCTTAACGCCTTCAATATAAGTCGATAAATGGTGACTATTCTTAATAGACCCTTTATTTAGTGAAAAAGTGATTGGATGTTGCACTTGAACGTATTCTAAATAAATGTTTAATGGCTTCACTTCTACTTTAAAGGGTGGGCTTAATGGGACCATATCATATAAATTTACAAATCTTAAACTATGCCTTACATTTTCATCGTAGTTTTCTTTAAACTTTATATTTCCTACTTTTGGAGAGCCAAATGAATAGACATTCGGGTTACAAATTCCAGTCATTGCTATTTCATATCCTAATAACGTGGCCAATGAACCACCTAAGCTATGCCCCGTTATAAATATTTTTTTTGAAAGAGCCTTTCCCTTCACAATTGCTAAAAGCATTTCTCGACAAGATTGATAAATTGATAGAAACCCCGAATGGACACTCCCACCGTTCATCACATAAGGAAATAAGTCTTGATCAATTTTTAAATCAGCTAACCAATCCAAATCTGATTTCGTTCCTCGAAACACAATGATTACGGATTCATCATTTTCAATAATATAGCCAAACCATTCTAGCTGGCTAATCACACATGCTTTAATTGTATCTACTAATGAATAGCTTGCAGGAATCATAAATTTACCATCATTATCAAACTGAGCATATGCCTGTTCAATGCAAAGTAATAATTCTAAGGCCTTATCATAGTCAACTGAAAGGAATTTCAACGTATCTCTCCTTTCTTGCTTTTCATCATTATATGAAAAACCTCCTAATAATCTAAGAGGAGGTTAAGAATGGTGTAATGTTCTTTGGTGAATATTCCATATTTCTGATGCGTATTGACGAATCGTGCGATCACTCGTAAAAAATCCCGACTTCGCAACATTGTTAAGACTTTTTATAGCCCAATCTCTTTTATTTTGATACGTATGATTTATACATTCATGTGCTTTTACATATGAAGAGAAATCTCTAAGTAAGAAATACTCATCATTATAAGACATAAGCGAATCAAAAATTGGTTCAAATTCTTCTCTTGGTAACGGAAATAACCCGTGAAGCATTTGATCTAATACCTTTTTTATTCGTAGATCATGATGGTAATAATCACTGCTTTTATATCCGCCGTATTGGTAATAATTTAATACCTCGTCAGCTGTAAGTCCGAATGTAAAAATATTCTCCTCGCCAACTTCTCTTAAAATTTCAATATTTGCCCCATCAAGTGTACCAAGCGTTAAAGCACCATTCATCATAAATTTCATATTCCCAGTACCCGAAGCTTCTTTACTTGCTGTCGAAATTTGTTCACTAACATCCGCTGCTGGAAAAATAATTTCACCTAATGAAACTCGGTAATTTTCAATAAAAATTACTTTAATAAATTGACTTATATAGCGATCATTATTAACAATATCAGCCACTGAATGAATTAATTTAATGATCTTTTTAGCAAAGTAGTAGCCTGGAGATGCCTTTGCTCCAAAAATAAAAGTTCTAGGATGCATTTTAAAATGTGAATCTTCCTTCAAACGATTATATAAATACATGATATGTAAAACATTTAGTAATTGTCTTTTATATGCATGCATCCGCTTTACTTGAATATCAAAAATTGAATCGGTATCTAATGCAATTCCATTTGTATAGTGAACATAATTTTCGAGAACTTCTTTTCTCTTTTTCTTTACATTCATAAATCGCTCTAAAAATGCATCGTCATTTTGATATTCTAATAGATTCTCAAGTTGAGTTGGTTCGTGTATCCAACCGTCTCCGATCGAATCATTTATTAAGCTACTAAGCTCAGGATTACATTGGAGTAACCATCTTCTATGAGTAATACCATTTGTTTTATTATTAAACTTGAATGGTTCATACTCATAAAAAAGCTTCATTTCTCTTTGTTTTAAAATTTCAGTGTGGATTTCAGCAACTCCATTAACGCTCTTACTGCCTACTATTGCTAAATGAGCCATTTTAACGACTCCATGAGCAATAATAGCCATTTGTTCAATTCGATCCCAATCACCTGGGTATTTGTTCCAGAGCTCTTTACAATATCTTTCATTTATTTCTTCTATAATCATATAAATTCTTGGCAATAAAGGCTTAAATAAATCAACTCTCCATTTTTCAAGTGCTTCCGATAAAGTTGTATGATTCGTATATGAAATCGTTTGAGTTGTAATTTCCCACGCTTCATCCCAGGATAACTTTTCAACATCGATTAAAATTCTCATTAACTCTGGAATTGCCAAAACTGGATGAGTATCATTTACATGAATAGCAATTTCTTCATGGAGCTTACGAATATTACCATACTGCTCCTTATATGAATCTACT
The DNA here is from genome assembly GCF_002559405.1 of Bacillus sp. AFS001701. Taxonomy (GTDB): domain Bacteria; phylum Bacillota; class Bacilli; order Bacillales; family Bacillaceae_G; genus Gottfriedia. The sequence goes on from NZ_NTZO01000242.1 coordinate 15,515, forward strand.
ATTCTTTGAATACTTGCAGAAACTAAAAAATATTGCTGTTTTAGACGTAAAATCTTTCCTTCATCATGTGTATCATCTGGATATAAGAATTCTGAAACTGCTTCAGCCTCTCGCTTATATTTCATCAGTGATTTATTTGAGGAATGAGTAGACGCTTCAGCACTCCATAATCTTAATGTATTTACCGTGTTTGTATGATAGCCGATAATCGGTAAATCATATGGTACCGCTGTGATTGCTTCTGCACCATGAAGGCGGAATTCCAATCGATTTTTATTATTAAATGATTCTACTTCTCCACCGAATAAAACTTCAATTGCTTCATCATCTCTTCGAACTTCCCAAACATTTCCGTATTTCAGCCATTGTTCAGGTAGCTCCACTTGATATCCATCAACAATTTTTTGGTCAAATAGGCCATGTTTGTAGCGGATGCCACATCCATGACCAGGCAAGTCTTGTGATGCTAGAGAATCCAGAAAACAAGATGCTAGCCGTCCAAGTCCACCATTTCCAAGACCAGCATCGCTTTCAAACTCCTCAAGAGCACTTAAAGAAATTCCTAATCTCTCGAGGCCAGATTCACATAACTCTCTAAGCCCTAGATGAATTAAGTTACTTTTCAAAAGCTTTCCTAATAAGAATTCAATTGATAAATAATAAACTTGTTTTTTTCGCTCTAAGCGGTATTGTTCACTCGTGCCTAACCAATTACCGCTTATATGTTCACGAATCATCGTTCCAAGTGTTTGAAATTGCTCTTGAGTAGTGCTATCTGCAGTACTCTTTCCATGCATACTTTCTAGCTTTTCTTTAAAACACCACTCAAACTCCTCCACACTAGAAAACATGGAATCACCTCGCCCTAAAAGATTTTTACTTCGAAGACTGCATATATAATTTTGCATATTCTTTAGCAGATTTTAACCAACTTGAATCTCTTCTAATTGCATTCCTTCTGACTGATTTCCAATGTTTTTTATTCTCATATATACTCAATCCACGTTCAATTGTGTGAAGCATATCGTGAGCATTATAGTTAGTAAAAGTAAAACCATTTCCACTCTTCGTCTCTTCATTATATGACTGGACAGTATCATTTAGCCCCCCAGTCTCTCTTACGATTGGAACACATCCGTATTTCATCGCAATAAGCTGACCTAATCCACATGGCTCAAATAGTGAAGGCATAAGGAATAAATCTGCACCTGCATAAATCTGATGAGCAAAGCGTTCATCAAATCCAATGTAAGCTCTAACTTTATCGTAGTAGTTATGCTCCATTGCTTTAAAAAAGTTCTCGAATTCTTCATCACCAGAACCTAAAATTACTACTTGTACATTATAATCCATAATTTGAGGGAATACGTGTTGAATCAGATCAATGCCTTTTTGACTTGTTAATCGGGAAACCATTGCAATAATAGGAATATTTTCATCCATTTTTAATGCAAGTGACTCCTGCAATTTCAATTTATTTTCTGTCTTATTTTCGATTGTAAATTCATCGAAATTAGAGTGAATTTTTCGATCAGTAGCTGGATTATAAATTGTTTCATCAATTCCGTTTACAATCCCAAAAAGTTTGTGATCTTGCTCACGTAATAGTCCATCTAATTGCTCTCCAAAAAATTCATGCTTAATTTCTTCTTTATATGTTGGACTAACAGTTGTTACGAAATCACTTGAAATGATTCCAGCTTTCATAAAGTTGATACAATCGTAAAATTTCAAATAGTCTTCGCGAAAATATTGTTCATCAATTCCTAACATATCGTCCATTACTTCTTTTGGAAATACGCCTTGGAATTGAAGGTTATGGATTGTAAAAACCGATTTCATATTTGGATTAATATCTTTTAATGCGCCATACTCTTTCATGAAAAATGGGATCATTGCTGTATGCCAGTCGTGACAATGAATAACATCAGGTTTAAAGTCTAATTCTTTAATACATTCAATTGCAGCTAGAGAAAAGAATGCAAAACGCTCTCCATCATCAAAATGACCATACAACTTATCTCGATTGAAATAGTACTCGTTATCAATAAAATAATAAGTTGTTCCTTCTACTTTCAATTCAAATAAACCACAATACTGTTTTCTCCAGCCTAGATTTATAGATAGCTCTTTTACTAGCTTAGCTTCTTCTCTATATTTAGCGGGAATTAACGAGTAGAATGGAAGCATTACTCTTACATTCGTATTTAGTTTATTTAAATACTTAGGGAGAGCGCCTGCAACATCTGCAAGCCCTCCCGATTTAACAAATGGTACACATTCTGAAACAATATATAAAACATTTACCACTGAATCAACGCTCCTTGGACTGAACCTTTTTGAAGCACTACTGGCTCACTTAAGCTTCCTTTTATTTCAACACCATCTTCTATTCGAACATCTTTATCTAATATAACGCCATCTAATATACAATTATCTCCAATGTTTGATTTTTGCATAACAACACAATTTCGAATAATTGTATTTTTTCCAATTTTCACAGCTCTTGAAATAATACTATTTTCAACCGTTCCCTCAATTTCACATCCATTAGCTACAATTGAATTTTTTACAATTGCTTCTTTTGAATATTTTGTTGGTGGCTCATCTTTAACCTTCGTAAAGACAGGATAAGATTTTAAGAATAATTGATTCCATATCTCAGGATTTAATAATTTCATACTTTGCTCGAAATAATCCTCAATTGTTTGAATGATTGAAACTTGTTGAGGTATTTCATACGCACTTAGTTCAACCTCATTATTTTGATCGCGTACAACGTCCATAATTGTTTCATAGCCTTTTTCGTGGAAGTTTTCAAAAAGCTTTAACAATAACTCTTTTTCAAGGATATAGATGTTTAAAGATTTACCGAACTGCTTTAACTCAGTAATTTGTGCATTTGTTTCGATATGTCTCTTTAAAACTGGTCTAAAGTCCACAGAACAGATCGTATAAGTATTTGCTACTACTACATACTTTTGAGTTGAACGTTGTAAAAATTGAATATGCTTTTCGATGAAATCGAAAGTACCAAAAGCTCCATCAGTTGGTTCTGGCGTAAAAATAAATAGTCCATCCTTTTTACGATTTAAGTCCCAATGTTTACCGGAGCCTAAGTGATCAATAATTGATCGATAAGGTTGATCAGGAAATACAGCGACACTCGTAATACCAGAGTTCACCATATTACTTAACATAAAATCGATTAAACGGTATCGACCTGCATAAGGAAGTGTTGCTAATGGTCGATGCTGTGTTAACGGCTTTAAAGATTCAAAATGTGTTGACGCCTCAATTATTCCTAGCATAGTATGTTTCATCAAATAACCCTCTCAATCTATTTTTCTATTTGAGGAATGAGCCACCTCTTATTCTTCGCTTGTAACTAGAATTACCTCTTCATAATCTTTCTCAGGACCTAAAAGGCTTCCATCAGGAATCACCATTCCAGGAGCTACTACTGCACTTTCAATTCGAACATCTTTTCCAATAACACAACCTGGCATAACGACAGAATCTTTTATCATACTGCCTTCTCCGATTGTTACACCTTGGAATAATACAGAATGTGATATAAATCCTTCAACAACACATCCCTCATTAATTAGAGAGTCTTCAACGATTGCTGTAGGTGAAATATATTGTGGCGGTTGATTTGGATTAACTGAATATATGCGCCAATCACGGTCATATATATTTAGTTCACTATCTTCATTTAACAAATCCATATTTGCTTCCCATAAGCTTTTTACTGTACCAACGTCTTTCCAATAACCTTTGAAAGGATAAGCAACTACTTTTTTCTTTTCTTCTAATAAAAGCGGAATAACGTCTTTACCAAAGTCATTACTTGATTCTGGATTACGATCATCCATCTCTAAAAACTCTTTTAAAACATTCCATTTAAAAATATAAATTCCCATTGATGCTAAATTACTCTTCGGATATTGAGGTTTTTCTTCAAATTCTATAATATCCATTTCATCATTTGTATTCATAATTCCGAAACGGCTAGCTTCATCAATCGGAACTTCAATAACTGAAATCGATACATCTGCCTCTTTTTCAATGTGATAGTCTAGCATTTTACTATAGTCCATCTTATAAATATGATCACCTGAAAGAATCAAAACATATTCAGGCTGATATTGCTTTATATAATTTAAGTTTTGATAAATTGCACTTGCAGTACCTGTATACCATTTAACGCCAGATGCTTCTGAATATGGTGGTAAAACAGTTACCCCACCATTTAAGCGATCTAAATCCCATGCACTTCCTATACCAATATATGAGTTTAGTACTAGTGGCTGATATTGAGTTAGCACCCCAACAGTATCAATACCTGAATTTGTGCAATTACTTAAAGTAAAATCGATTATTCGATATTTACCCCCGAAAGCTACGGCTGGTTTTGCTAGTTCTTTTGTTAACGAACTTAATCTACTCCCTTTTCCCCCTGCTAGTAACATTGCTACGCATTTTTTCTGAACCATTGCTGCTAATCCCCTTTCGCATTTTAACTGGACGAATGATTGTAAAACTAAAGGCAGGTAATGCTATTTCAATACTGTATGGTAAACCATGGAATGGTATTTCTTCTGATTCAATGGCAGAACGATTGATTTTACTATCGCCACCAAATTGAATATAGTCACTTGAAAGCAATTCTTTATATCGATGCTTTGCAGGTACTCCAATTCGATATGTTTCATAAGAAATTTCTCTAAAATTACAGATTACGATGACATAATCCTCTTTGTTTTTTCCTTTACGGATAAATGAAAATACACTTTGATCGGCATTATTTGCGTCAATCCATGAAAATCCATCCCAATGATTATCAACTTCATAGAGTGATTTATTTTTTTTATAAATCGATATTAATTCTTTGAAATATTTGTTCATCTTGGAATGATATTCATAATCTTTAATCATCCAATCAACTTGCTCTAAATCCTTCCACTCATCAAATTGCCCAAATTCACTTCCCATAAATAGGAGCTTCTTACCTGGATGTGATAAATAATAACCAAATAGTACCCTTAATTGAGCAAACTTTTCCTCATATGTACCTGGCATTTTATTTAACAAAGATTTCTTACCATGTACTACTTCATCATGTGAAAAAGGTAAAACAAAATTTTCTGAGAAGGCATATAAAAACGAGAAAGTCATCTTATTATGATGATGCTTTCTTTCCGTTGGGTGAGTCTCCATATAAGTCAAAACATCATTCATCCAACCCATATTCCACTTAAAATTAAAACCTAATCCACCTTCGTATGTAGGTGCAGTAACTAACGGCCAATCAGTAGAATCTTCAGCAATCATTAATACTTGTGGATCGTGTTCAAATACCGCTTCATTTAATTTTCTTAAAAAGTGAGTTGCAAAAGGGTTCTCTTCATTTCTATTTTTCCAATATAAAATATTTGCAACAGCGTCTACTCGGAAACCATCAATATGAAAATATTCCATCCAATATAAGGCGTTTGAAATAAGAAATGATTTTACTTCTGGTTTTGATAAATCAAAATTTGCTGTTCCCCATACTTCATTTTCTCTAGCATCATAACCTTCATATTCATATGTCGGTTCACCATCAAACATGTATAATCCATGAGAATCCTTACAAAAATGACCAGGCACCCAGTCCATAATGACTCCTAATCCGTTCTGGTGGCATTCGTCAATAAAGCTCATTAGCTCATGAGGATTTCCATATCGACTAGTAGAAGAAAAGTATCCTACTCCTTGATATCCCCAAGAACGATCATATGGATGTTCAACTAATGGTAAGATTTCAATATGTGTAAAACCATGATCTTTTACATACGGAATTAGTTCTGTCGCTAATTCAGCATAAGTATAGAAATCACCGTTTTCCTTCTTTTTCCAAGAACCTAAATGTACTTCATAAATTAAAACAGGTTCTTCATATACAGATTTTTTAAATTTCTGCTTACGATATTTTGCATCTTTCCATTTATAGCCCGAAAGATCATAAACGATCGAAGCTGTGCTTGGTCTTAGTTCACTATAGAAAGCAAAAGGATCACTTTTTAATAAATCTTCACCACGCTTGGTTGAAATTTCATACTTGTATATCGTCCCATGACCAATTTCGGGGATATATATCGTCCAAATCCCTTGATCGTTCAACTTTTCCATTTTATGTTCAGAACCATTCCAATTATTAAAGTCCCCAACAACTGAGACACCTTTCGCATGTGGAGCCCACACTGTAAAAGTAGTTCCAACTTTATTCCCTTTTTTTACAACATGTGCCCCAAAGCATTCATGGCTATAGAATAAACTTCCCTCATGGAATAAATGCACATCAAACTCAGTTGGCCGTGTCAAAAGCAACATCCTCACCTCATTACAATCTCTTAAATTCTTCTATCTCTTAATATTCTACAAATATATATATTCACCTTGTTTTTATGCAAAAAAAATTCAAAAAAATTTTACGTAAAATGAATAACCATTCATGAAACCGTTGTCATTATTGCGTTTGTCGTAAAAATGTCGAATTTGTCGAACGAATATTTACGTATAATTATACACAATATTTACAAAACCCCTTGTCTTAATTTGTAATTTTTTGATTTATCATAAAATTTCATACATAATTTACACTTTTATTACATATAAATTTTAT
>NZ_NTZO01000243.1 GCF_002559405.1 Bacillus sp. AFS001701
TTTTAATAATAATTTGATTATACCATAAAAGTACAACTAAAGATGTATTCTAAATATTTCAAATTCACGACTCTTACAACCCTCTTTTGACTTCATACTAATCTAGGATTATATTAAAAAATGCCACTGCAATTATGCAGTGGCATTCGATATAAATTATTGTTCTTTTAAATACCATCTACATTATACTTCCTATACTCACCAGAAATGATTCTTTCCCACCATTCTTTATTTTCCACATACCACCGCACAGTTTGAGCTATTCCCGTGTCGAAATTATAAATTGGCTTCCATCCTAGTTTTTCTAATTTACTAGGGTCAATCGCATATCGTTTATCATGACCTAAACGATCTTTAACGAATTCAATTAAGTCTTCAGATTTACCAAGTGCTGAAATGATTGTTTTAACGACTTCTAAGTTTGTACGCTCATTATGTCCACCAATATTGTAAACTTCCCCATTTTCTCCTTTATGCAAAACTAAATCGATCGCAGAGCAATGATCAAGAACATGTAACCAGTCGCGAATATTTTCACCAGTACCATAAACAGGAACTTTTTGGTCATTTAATACACGAGAAATTGTTAATGGAATTAACTTCTCTGGAAAGTGATATGGTCCATAATTATTTGAACAACGTGTGATATTCATAGGAAATCCATATGTTTCATGATAGGCACGAACTAATAAGTCAGATGATGCTTTACTTGCAGAGTATGGACTATTCGGTTGTAGAGGTGTATCTTCTGTAAAAAAGGTTGTAGGGTCAAAATCTAGATCACCATACACTTCATCTGTAGATACATGTACAAATTTCTTAACGTTTATCGCTTTTGAAGCATCTAGTAAAACTTGAGTTCCTAATACATTTGTTGTCACGAATATACCTGGGTCTACTATTGAGCGATCGACATGACTTTCTGCTGCGAAGTGGATGACATAGTCGAACTTTTCTTTTTTAAATAATGTCATGATTTCTTCATGATTTGAAATATCAATTTTGATAAAATGATAGTTTTCATTTTGTTCGATGTTTTTATGCTTTGTTAAGTCACCTGCATAGGTTAAAGCATCTAGATTGTATATTGAATAGGATTGGTATTTATTGATCATGTATTGAACAAAGTTTCCACCGATAAATCCGGCACCACCTGTAACGGCTACTTTCATGTTTCACTGAACCTCGTCTCTTTTTTTAAATTGAACTAAATATCTAGCTAATGCGTCCTGCCATGAAGGTAAGGGTTGAAAGCCATTTTCTACTAGCTTTTGTTTTGATAATCTCGAATTTTTCGGTCTAGCTGCTCGAGTAGGGTAGTCCTCGGATGCAATCGATTTTACTAAAGTTTTACTGTCGGTTTGTTTGAAGATTTCTTTTGCAAAATCAGCCCAACTAGTAAAGCCTTCATTTGTTGCATGATAGATTCCATATTTATCAGATTTACTTAAATCTACTATTAATCTAGCCAAATCAACTGTATAGGTTGGTGAACCGATCTGATCTCCGACGATATTTAATTCATCTCTAGTTTCTGATAATCTTAACATTGTTTTAATAAAATTATTCCCATTAACACCAAATACCCACGAAATACGAATGATGAAATAGTTTTCGATGAATGATTGAACAACTTTTTCACCTTCATACTTTGTTAATCCATAATATCCGATTGGATCCGGTTGGTCATCTTCATTAAAAGAACTTTCACCATTCCCATTAAATACATAGTCTGTACTAATATAAATGAATTTTGCATGATGCTTTTTCGCAGCTTCAACTAAATATCTCGTTCCTTCAACATTCACATTCCAGCAATTCTCTTTATCATCTTCAGCTTTGTCTACCGCTGTATAGGCAGCGCAGTGGATAATAACATCTGGTTTATATGAATCTACTATAGAAAATACTGATTCTCTCTTAGTAATATCAAGCTCCTGTCGGCCGCAGCCCCTAACATCTAAACCATGACGCTCACATTCTTTAACGACATCATAGCCTAACTGCCCACCGTAACCAGTTACTAAAACCTTCATATCTATTACTCCTTATAGAAAAAATTATTTTCAGCATCTTTTAATAATGGTGCGATTTTATCCTTTGCAGATAATAATGGAGAAATATTGATTGGCCATTGCACCTGAATTACCGGGTCATTCCAAACAATGCCACGATCACATTCAGGTGAATATAGCTCATCAACTTTATATTGGACTTCCACATCATCTGTTAAAGTCATAAAACCGTGAGCAAATCCTTTGGGAATCATTAATTGTTTTTTATTTTCGGCACTTAACTCAATTCCAAACCACTTCCCGTATGTCGGACTCCCTTTTCGAATATCGACAGCGACATCAAAAATGGAACCCCTTGTACAACGAACTAACTTCGTTTGTGCTTTTGGAGACAGCTGATAATGTAAACCGCGCAGTGTCCCCTTCAATGCAGAAAATGATTGATTATCTTGAACAAAATTTAAATTCACCCCAAAATCCTTCATTTTTGAATCATTATATGTTTCCATAAACCAACCACGGTGATCACCAAAAACAGTTGGTTCAATAACTACAATTCCTTTTATAAAAGTTTCTGTAATTTTCATGGATAATGACCCCTTAAGCTAATATTTAATCTCACCATTTGCAACTTTTCGTAAATAGTTACCATAACTTGTTTTACTAAGTGATTCGCTTAAACGTAATAACTGTTCTTTATCGATCCATCCATTAATATAAGCGACCTCTTCTGGAGCAGAAATTTTAATCCCTTGATGCTCTTCAATTGTTTTGACAAAATTTGTTGCCGACACTAAACTTTCATGCGTTCCAGTATCTAACCATGTATAACCGCGACCCAATAACTCAACTTCTAATTCACCCAAGTTTAAATAAGCTTCATTTACAGAAGTAATCTCCAATTCTCCACGATTGGATGGTTTTACATTTTTAGCAATCTCAATGACACGATTATCGTAAAAATACAATCCCGTTACTGCATAATTTGATTTCGGATCCACTGGCTTTTCTTCAATGCTCAAAACTTTCCCAGACTCATCAAATTCAACAACACCAAATCGCTCAGGATCCTGTACATGATAACCGAACACCGTAGCACCTTTTTCTTTCATTGCCGCTTTCTTCAAAATACTACGCAACCCGCTGCCATAATAAATATTGTCACCTAATATCATCGCAACAGAGTCGTTTCCTATAAAATCGTCACCAATAATAAACGCTTGAGCCAACCCATCTGGACTAGGTTGTACTTTATATTTCAACGAAACTCCAAATTGAGAACCATCACCTAACAAAGCCTCAAAACGAGGTAAATCCTCTGGAGTCGATATAATTAAAATCTCTCTAATACCGGCCAACATTAAAGTTGATAACGGATAATAAATCATTGGTTTATCATACACAGGCAATAGCTGCTTGCTAGTCACCATCGTTAATGGATAAAGTCGAGTACCACTACCACCTGCAAGTATAATCCCTTTTATCGCAAAGACCTCCTAAACATTTAGGAATATATATATTATTATGATGGTGGTTAAGGGGTTGTGTAGGTTAAATTCTTAGGACATTGGAATGAAATGGTAAATCCAGTGGAATTCTATGTGGAATAAAGTAGGGGCCTAGAGGTAAAAAAGACATAAAAAAAGAACCACCGTTAAAAAGTTATCTTTTAACGGTGGTTCTTGAGTTTAGATATTATTTTGTTTCTGAAGGTAATTCTAAGTGCTGACGAAGATCATTAGATATACTATCTTTTTCTTGTTTGGATACAATAAAATAATAAATTTTATCAATCATCTTGCCTTCACCTTTGACTTGGGTCTTACTAATATTTTGCGCAGCCTGACGGTAATCCTTTTGAATCGAAACCATATCATTTAAAGTGATATTTGTTACAACATTCTTTTGAATTGCTTGTAAAATCGATTGATAGTTTGTTAAAGAAGAAATTGAAGCTCCCTGTTTAATAACCGCTTCAAGAATTTCTCTTTGACGAAGCTCTCGACCAAAGTCACCACGTGGATCTAACTTACGCATACGAGAAAACTTTAAGGCATCTACACCATTTAAATGAATTGGTCCTTTCGTAAAGTGAACACCTTCATAAGTAAAGTCTAAGTCATTATTTACATCAACCCCACCTACTGCTTCAACGATATCCTTAAAGCCTTCCATATTAACTTCAAGATAATAATCGATAGGAATGTTCAAGAAGTTTTCAACTGTATCAACAGACATTTGAATTCCGCCAAATGCATATGCATGGTTAATTTTATCTTCTTTACCTTTTCCAACAATTTCTGTTCTTGTATCACGTGGAATACTAACCATTTTAGTTGTATTTGTATTCGGATTAACTGTCAACACCATCATCGAATCCGAACGACCTTTATCACCAGGACGATGATCAACCCCTAATAGTAAAATAGAGAACGGTTCTTTCTTTTCAACATTTACTTCTTCTTTTCGTTTATCTGTTTTCTTTATGTCTTTATAGATTACGTCTGTTGTTTTATTTACATTGTGGTAAATTGAATATGCATAACCGCCTATTCCTAAACCGATGACAACTAGTACACTTAGTACGATTATTAGTACTTTTTTTGCTGTGGACATTTTTTTAGATGAGCTTTTTTCTGATCTGGACACTTATTTTCTCCTTCAATTACAAATGGTCATTTTTTTAAAATTAATAATTAAACAACTTAATATTAATGTTTAATAAATTTATCAATTCATTTAGCATTTCTTATTATAATATTTCTGTGAATACATTTGTCATCTAAAATCTATTATTTAATTACTATTTAAACATTTGTATAGATAAAAATCTAACTACAACTCTTATGTATTTAAACTATTTATTAAATGTTAACT
>NZ_NTZO01000244.1 GCF_002559405.1 Bacillus sp. AFS001701
ATAAATTAGTTAACAAAAAAATCTCATTCTGATTATAGAATGAGATTTTTTTCACACTGCTGAAAAATTATTTATCTAAAAAACAATTATTGTAGTTTGTTGGTTTATTAAAATTGTTGAAATACATTAACAGTTAAAATCATTAACAGTTATGAGTAATTAATTTTCAAATTTTAGCTGTTTTACTAACTCATGAGCAGTTATAAGGAAGTAACTTTCAAATATTATCTGTTTGAAAAAAACTCACAGACATATTTAAATAAAATTCGGCATAATTTTTAAATTTCGAGTATTAATTCTAAATATTAACCCAAGTCCTCCCTTATACAAGAACGAAATTTCGACATTTTTAACAATAATTTTATAGAAAATAAAACAAAGTTCTTTGTTAATAGAGCAATAAAAACAATATTTTACATTAGAATTCTATAATGAAAAGTTTAGTAAATCGCAAAAATCCCCCAATTTACTCTTTTTAAAGAAGCATATACATTTAAATTGTACTTAGATATCTGTAAGGAGGGAAGGGCGAGAAAGTAAGAGTCTGGGTTTAAATTTCTGAATATTATAAATTTTAAAATTGGATAGGACCTTTTTCAAAATAATATCTTTATTGGGGAGAGTAAAAGAATGAATAAGAAGTTTATATTTAAAGCCTCAGCCCTTACATTGGGGGTAGGTTTAGTTTCAAGTAGTCTATCGAATACATATACTAGTTTTGTGTCTAAAGTACATGCTGCCGAAAAAAGTACAAAAGCAGAACAAATATTAGCATCTTTAACAAAAGCAGAACGTGATGCATTGACTAAACTTCAAGTATCAGAAAGTGATGGATTGCATGGTTTTGATGAAAAAGAATTACAAGAAGATAAAGAAATCCCTGTTATCGTCGAGTTCAAGTCTATGCCTGAAAAAGTAGCAGTACTTGATGCTGCTGTTGAGGGGGAGGAACTGACTGCTTCCGAAGCGGAAGAAAAGGTTAGTGAAGAACATTCAACTTTTGAAGCTGATTTAGAAAGAATTTTGCCATCAGCGAAAGAAAAAAGCGGTAACAAATCTTATAAAATAACCCGTTCATTTAAAACTGCATACAATGGGGTTTCAATGAATTTACCTGCGAACGAAGTAAAGACACTTCTTCAGTCGAATGTAGTAAAAGCGGTTTATAAAAGTGCTACAGTATCGATTGAACCACCAGCGACTTCTGAATCTAGTTCTGAAGAAGAGTCAACTAAAAGAATTGAGAGTATTCCATTTTTAGGAGTGGACAAGTTACATAAAGAAGGAATTACAGGTAAAGGCGTGAAAATCGGAGTTATTGATACGGGAATTGATTATCACCATCCTGATTTACAAGATGCGTTTAAAGGTGGATATGATTTTGTAGATAATGACTCTGATCCGATGGAAACTACATACGACGATTATATAAAAGCAGGAAGTCCAGTGCCTCCGGAAGGTGCTTCAACATATTATACTGATCATGGTACGCATGTTTCAGGTACGATTGCTGGGCGAGCAAAAAACACGAGCGGTGTATCTGCAAAAGGAATTGCTCCTGATGCGGAATTATATGGATATCGTGCTTTAGGACCATATGGTACGGGCGGGATAGATAACATCCTAGCAGGAATTGACAGAGCGGTATCAGACGGGATGGATGTCATTAATCTATCGTTAGGAATCGATCTTAATGACCCACAGTTCCCGACGAGTACTGCTATCAACAATGCCGTTCTTAACGGGGTGACAGCAGTTGTTTCAGCAGGTAATAGTGGTCCTAGTATGTATACGCTTGGTTCTCCAGGAGCAGCTGCATTGGCGTTGACTGTTGGAGCTAGCAGTGCACCAATAACTGTAGCAAAATATACCGGAGTCTTAGAAGGAGTATTGGACAAAGCTTATAATTTAAGCAATCTCTATTCAAACTATATAGCAGATCTAAAATCATTTAATAATCAAACGATGGATATTGTTGAATTAGGAGTTGGATTAGATTCAGACTACAAGAATAAAGATGTAAATGGAAAATGGGTTCTAGTCAATACTGGGACTATTGGAACACAAACTAAAGTTACTTATGCAAAAGCACATGGAGCACTAGGCGTAATTGCGTATAATAACATACCAAATGCAGGTCCAGCGAACTTTGTCAGAGAGGATCAAAACTTCCTTCCTACATTTAGTTTAAGCTATGAACAAGGATTGGACTTTAAAGCACAACTTGCTGCAGGTCATAACAAATTAACTTTTAAAGATTATACTGAAGGATTTACAGATGGAGATAAGCTGGCTAGTTTCAGTTCTAGAGGACCATCACGTCAAAATTATGATATAAAACCGGAAATCACTGCACCAGGAGTAAGTGTTTTATCAAGTGTTCCTGCTTATGATATTTATAAAAATGATCCATCAAATTATCAATTTGCCTATAATCGTATGTCTGGTACATCTATGGCTGCTCCGCATGTAACAGGAATTTCAGCTTTGTTACTACAGGCAAATCCTAAGCTTGAACCAGGTGATATTAAGACGATTTTGATGAATACCGCTAAACCTTTAAAAGATAAATATAGTGTATTTGAAGCAGGAGCAGGTCGTGTAGATCCTTATCGTGCCGTGCACACGGGAATGGAAATAAAAGTAGAAGATAGAACACCAATAATGGTGGATGGAAAAACTGTTAACACAAAAGAGATAACTGGAGGACTAAGCTTCGGTAGTCTTTATGCTGGTGAGGATGCTTCACCTAAAAAGATGGTAAACTTCCAAAATATTGAATATAAAACAAAGAATTTTGATATAGAAGTCAATTTTCAAACGGATGCTGCTGGATCACTGGATGCTAGTACTAATGGGGTAAAATTAGATATTCCATCTGTTATTTCAGTTCAAGCTATGGAATCATTAAAAGTGCCCGTTTTTATGAAAGTACCAGCGACAGCTAAAGCCGGCATTTATGAAGGGTATGTTACCATCACCAACCAGGTGGACCAAAACGAACAATATAGAATACCATTTAGCGTTCGAACGACTGAAGAAGGAATTGACTCTTCTTCTTTATCTTCGAATATAATCTCACCTTACCAATTACAAGAGACTGTAAACAGTTCTGCTACTTGGCAGGTTAGATTAAATTTCAAATTGAAATCTAAGATGAAATGGATTGATTTAGTAGTAGCAGATGGAAAAACTGGTGAGGATATAGGATTTTTAGAATCGATTCCTGTAGACACGCTTTATGATAATACGAATTATTACGTTGAAAGAGTATTTGAAGGTAAATACTATGCATTTACAGAAGATAAAGATCATCCAATTTCGTCTAAGGTAAGTTATGCGAAACCTGGACATTACAAAATTAAAGTGATTGGTACAAGTGAACGTGACAATGTTTCTTCATCTTCAAGTGATATATATGTAGACCCATATAGTCCTAAAATCACGACGTCTTTAGATAGAAATGAATCACCTATTGTAAATGAATATCAGCCGGGACAAAAAACGGTTCCAGTTCAAGTTAAAGTTTTAGATGAAGAAGTGGATCAGATGGTTGCATCTGGAATGAATGTTAGTCAATCGATCAATACATTTAATTATTCTATTAATGGTAGCCGTAATCCTGTCCTTCCT
The DNA here is from genome assembly GCF_002559405.1 of Bacillus sp. AFS001701. Taxonomy (GTDB): domain Bacteria; phylum Bacillota; class Bacilli; order Bacillales; family Bacillaceae_G; genus Gottfriedia. The sequence goes on from NZ_NTZO01000244.1 coordinate 3,634, forward strand.
GTGGGCACAGATGGCATAGCAAACTTTAACTTGCCAATTAGTGAAACAACTTCTTTCACGAAATTTACAGTAAATGGATTAGATGGGGCAAAAAATTCGAGCCTTAAGAAAAATTACTACTTTGTAAAAGCCGGAACTCCATACGCGACAATTAAGACTGACAAAACAAATGTAAAAATGGGAGAAACGGTATCTGCATCACTTAATTTAAATAACGTACAAAAGATTAAATCAGCAGAGTGGACTCTAACGAATATTGGACAAAACTTTGATATTGTGGAAGCTAATGGAAATGCAGCACTTGCAAATTACGGTGGCTATCAGGTGACTGTTACAACTACAGGAAACACTTCAAAAGTGAAACTAATTATGGATGGAACGAGCACAGTTAGTGGAAATGTACCTGCCATAAATCTTAAATTAAAAGCGAAGGATACATCATTTGCATTAAGTGCATCGATCAATCCGACACTTTCTTGTATAGATGACTTAGGCAAAACGACTGCTGTTTCTTCTACAGGTATAGATTTCCAAATTCAGCCAACGTTCTCAGAAATATTTGGTACATTAAGAGGCTATGGAGTGTCTTTAACTCCTGATTGGACAAAACTTGGTGCATCAATCCGATTAATCGATGCAGATGGTAAGGTGTATGATGGTACATCTAGCATCGCTAAAGGTGGAGATTATCGTATTTCGAAACTTCCAATTACTGATAAACCATTCACATGGGAATTAAAAATACCTGGACATTTCACGATGCAGCGTCAAATTCAAATAGGGTTCGAAAAGAATGGGAATATCTCAGGACAGCTACTATTGTACTACAATGGTATGGCAGGATCATTCTACGATTATGGAGTTGCTGGTGATGTGAATCAAGATAATGTAATCGACATACTTGATGCTTTATACATCCAATCAAATTGGGGTACTGATAATCGAGATGCAGATATTAATTTTGATGGAAAAGTTAATGCAAGAGATTTTGAATTTGTAGAAATGAATTATTTAAAACAAAATAAAGATGTAGAGTATGCACCGAAACCTTTAAAGAAGTTTAAGTCAGCTACTTTAGATAGTGTGAAAAGTGCATTGGGCATTCAATAATTTTGGGATAGTTCGTTACTAGCCAAATAATATAAAGAAAAAAATGAAAACCACGAGGAGATTATTTTCCTTGTGGTTTTCATTGTAAAATAGACGATGGAAACCGATTACTAGTAAAAAAGTAAGGGTCTCTATATAGTTCACAAGTACTTTTCTTAAAACTGAATATTCATAATATATTGTCAAAAATAGTTTTGTATATTAATATAAACTATAAGCGAATACATATGCCGTTGCCAATTCTTTCCTCTTCGGTTGGAGTAATGCACGGAATACCTGTTTTGCGGGAGGACATAAATTGTACAGTAAAGATACGATCTATCTTATTGGAGATGCAAAAACTTCATCTAATAATCCGATTATGCAGAAGTATAATGCTTTTTTTATTGGTCTGGTAATCGATCAAACAAGCCATTTAATTGTTGATGCAGACTGTTCAGCTACAATTTCTTTAACTTCATCCTTTGTTCAGCAACTATTTGTTGGACAATCAATGTTAGATGTGGATGCCGTAATACAAGAAATTAATACACGTTATTTTGGCTCTTCTCAGAAAGCTCTAGCAGTAGCCTTTAAAAATGCACATATAAAATACACACAAATAATTGAATCTTAAACGCTGCTTTATCTATTTTCGTAGATGAAATCCAGCTATTAGCAGGGAACATCCCTTTCTAATAGCTGGATTTTTTATTTAAACAAGATTTTTTAGTCAATTAGAGGTCTTGGAACTAACTTTAATCTAATTAGGAAAGGACAAAAACGATGATTATTCAATCGATCCAAGTGCAAACAGAAGTTTTTCCATTAAAAAAGCCATTTAAAACAGCTCTAAGGACAGCTACTGAAATAGAAAACATTTTTGTCTATGTCCAGCTAGAAGATGGAATTGTCGGAGTAGGGGCTGCAGCACCAACATTGGCTATTACAGGTGAATCAAAAGAAAGCATTGAAGCGATTTTAAAGACTGTCCTTACGCCACTACTATTAGGAAGAGATATTTGCAATATTAATGAACTCTCTTTATTGATTGAACGCTCTTGTGTGGCTAATACAAGTGCGAAGGCAGCGATGGAAATTGCACTGTATGACGCATTATGCCAACATCTTAATCTGCCACTCTATCAATATCTTGGAGGACGGACAAATCAGTTGAAAAATGATATGACTGTTAGTGTAGGAACAGTGGATGAAATGTGTCATGATGCGATGCAAATAATACAGGACGGCTTTTCTATTTTGAAAATCAAAGTCGGAAAAGACTGGACGAGGGATATTGAACGAATAATGGCAATCCGTGAAAAAGTCGGTAATGACGTCACGATCCGAGTTGATGCCAACCAAGGATGGACTCCAAGACAAGCCGTTTTGATTATCCAAGAATTAGAACAGCTAAATTCTAAAATCGAGTTAATTGAGCAACCGGTTCATGCAGGTGATTTTGATGGACTAAAATTTGTTAAGCAAAACGTCAATACACCAATTATGGCCGATGAAAGTCTTTTTTCTCCGCAAGACGCATTACGCCTAATTAAAGAGGATGCAGTTGATCTTCTAAATATTAAGTTAATGAAGACAGGGGGAATTAGAAGAGCCCTGCAAATTGCAGATATTGCTGAAAGAGCGAATATTCCTTGCATGATTGGAAGTATGATGGAAACTTCTGTCTCAGTACTTGCGGCAGCACATATAGCTACCGCCCATCCAAATATTCAAAAAATCGATTTGGATGCGCCACTTTGGTTGAAGAATCAAGATTTTGATGGAATTGAGTTTATTGGGGATGAAGTTCAATTATCATCCTTACCTGGTTTAGGGCTTCACCGAAGATTATCCAAAAGTCTTCGTTAAAATATGGAGAGGAGTTTTATGATGAAAAAGACAAGAAATTTAATATTGAGTTTATGTGTTGCAGGTACTTTACTTTCTACGATGACAAGTCAATCTTTAGCAAAAACAAATGAAGAACTTACTCCAGGTGAGACAGCCTACGTCGATGTATCCGTTTCTACTCAATGGACAACAAATGGTAGATTTCAAGTAAGAGATATTGATGCACCATCTTTAAGCAATCCAGTTGATCCGCGTCAATGGTCAGCTAATATGGAAGATACTGAAGTTCGTCGTTGGTTAACAAGTTATCTTGAAACACAAGCAGTATATGGTACAAAAGTAACCATTTTAGAGGAATCAGGAGACTGGGTAAAGGTTGCTGTAGAAGGACAACCTACTCCACGTAACTCTTTAGGCTATCCTGGGTGGATGCCCAAAAGACAATTAACAACGGATGATCGATTAGAGAATTATAAGGACACTCCATTTATGATGGTATCTAGTCAAACGGCTTGGTTGTATGATGGAAAAGCCCTAAATCATAAGTTTATGGAGATTAGCTTTAATACACGATTACCTGTTATAAAAGATTTTGGAGATGTCGTAATGGTTGCAACAGCAGATGATGGAAATAAATTTATTAAAAAAGAAGATGTGGCAGTCTATCAAAACGAAAATCAGTTTCCAAAGGCAACGCCTGAAAATTTAATTAATACAGCGAAGAAATTCCTTGGTTTACGCTACTTATGGGCTGGTGTATCAGGATTTGGTTTTGATTGCTCAGGATTTACATATAGCTTATTTAAGTCATATGGTATAACAATTCCACGAGATTCAGGTCCTCAATCTAAGAGCGGTATAGAAGTTAAAAAAGATGAGATTCAACCTGGTGATCTATTATTCTTTGCAAGTAACAACGGAACAGGATCAGTACATCACGTTGCAATGTATATCGGTGATGGTTTAATGATTCAGGCTCCTAATGCTGCTAGAAGTGTTGAAATCATTCCATTAAACACTCCTGGCTATATTGAAGAATTTTCTGGTGCTCGTCGTTATTGGGAAGAATGATTAAGTAGATCGTTTTTTTGAAATAGAAATGTTAAAAAACCATGAACAATTGCACTTGTTCATGGTTTTTTATTTTTCTAGGATACTAGATTTATTTTTCTTTTCTATGCTCATTACCCAAAAAATGAGGTTGTGTTTAAATTGGAAAAAATTGGAGTGTAGTAATATTGATTCATTTTGAATAAAGTCTATCACTCTAAAATTGCTTGTCCCATAGGATAGAGGGAAAGAGATAGGATCTCGATCGAGAAAATACTATTTTCTCGTTTTCTATCATTTCTTTCTTATTTTAATAAGAAGGGAGGGATATATGTTGGCTTCCATTCAAAAAAGTGTAGATTCTTCTAGCCTAGCTGAAGTAATCGACCGTATTCTTGACAAAGGGGTGGTTATTGATGCTTTTGTAAGAGTATCACTTGTCGGCATTGAGCTTTTAGCAATTGAAGCTCGTGTTGTCATCGCAAGTGTTGATACTTGGTTACGATATGCAGAAGCGGTAGGATTGCTGAAAGACGAGGAAGAAGAAGAAGAAGAGGAAGTTGCTTAAGCAAGTAGGGCCAAGGCTTTATGCTTTGGTCTACTTTTTTAGACAAGGGGGCTATTATGGAAATTATTAAAATACTAGAAGTAGTAAAAACTTTTTTTGGGCAGTATATTCGACCAGTTCATAAAATTACTCACGTCCATAAATCAGACAAAGGTTGGGAACTAACCGTTGAGGTAATCGAAGAAAAAGAATATATGAAAGCTCATGCTAAAGATGAGTTATTAGGAGTTTATTCTGTTTTGCTTAGTGCTGAATTAGAAATTGTATCTTTTCAAAGAAAGTCATTGCGTGCTAGAAGCGCAATTCTACATGAGTGAGGAGGGAAAACTATGGAAAAAAGTTTTATATCGTCTCCTTATTTGAATAACTTAACAGAACGGGTACTGTCTTATTTACAATCCGGATTTTCAGTTCATCTTACAGGACCAGCGGGTGTTGGAAAAACATCATTTGCACTTCATGTTGCAAAACAAATGGGTCGACCATCACTGTTAATTCATGGGAATCATGAAATGTCTAATAAGGATTTGCTTGGTAGTTTTAATGGCTTTATCAAAAAAAAAATGATCGATAACTACATTCATTCCGTTTACAAAAAAGAAGAAACCATCAAAGAAACATGGGCTAACGGTCCTCTAATAGAAGCTGCGACAAAAGGGTATACATTGATTTATGATGAATTCACTCGGTCTCACCCAGAAACTAACACCTTATTTTTATCGATTTTGGAAGAAAGGGTGATTCCACTATATGGGATGAAAAGGAAGGAATCTTTTTTGCCAGTGCATCCTAACTTTTCAGCTATTTTTATCAGCAATCCAGAGGAGTATGTTGGAATATTCGAAGCACAAGATGCACTACTAGATCGAATGATTACGATTCCAATCGAAAAAATGGATTTTGAAACAGAGTGTTCCATCTTATCACAAATAACTGGATTATCAGAAAAAGAAAGTCTTTATATTGTTAATTTAGTGCAATTTTTCCGTTTTCAATGTAGAAAGTTTGAACCTCAAAGTCTCCGTAATTCATTCAAATTAGCCTCGATCGCAAAGCAAAATAATATTCCCATTACAATTTATGATCAACAGTTTCAGAGCTTATGCACAGATATTTTTTGGTTTCATCTCAAACAGGCAGGCAAAGTTCAAACCTATTCACAAGCAAAACAATTCATTGTAAAATCTATCAGTTTACAAATGGAGGGAAGTTGAAATGGGCGAAGGTGTTTATCCATTTTGTATCATTAAAACGAATAACGATCCCGATTTTGGTTTCACAAAGTGGGAAGGAAATAAAATCAAACTATATCCAATCCGATATAAAGAAATTGTGATGATTGTTGCAGATGTTCCTGATCAGGACTACCTTCCAACCCGTGCAAATTTACTAGCTCATCAAAGTGTGATTTCTTTTGTTATGCAACAGTTTACCGTCGTTCCGATGAGTTTTAATAATGTATTTTCCTCTTCAGAAGAGATCCATTTATTACTAGAAAAACTGTATGAGGAACTGCAATCAATCTTTCAGAAAATAAACAATAAAATTGAAGTTGGTTTAAAAGTCATTGCACGCAAAGAATGGTTAGAAGAAGAAATACGGATGAATGGAGACATACAAAAACTAAAGGATAAGGTAAATCAGCAGAAAGAAGCAGCTTTTTATGAAAAGATTAAACTTGGAGAAAAAACAAAAGACTTATTCTATGCTCTGCATCACAATTTATACAATGCGATTTATTCACCTCTTTCTACACTTTCGAGTGCCTCTAAATCAAACCCTCCAATATACGAAACAATGCTTCTTAATGCTGCTTTTTTAATCGATCGCGACCAAGAAGAGATCTTTGATGAAAAGGTTAATGAGCTCTATGAATTATGGAAGGATAAAGTAGAATTTAAATACTCTGGGCCATGGCCTGCTTATAACTTTATTCAGTTAACGATTACGGCAGGAGATTCGTCATGATTTTTAAAGCTTTAGCCTTTCCACTAAAATCAATCATTCTATTAAGTGAAAAAATAAAGGAGGAAGCTGACCGCGTTTTATTTGACTCGAAATCGATTGAGCAACAATTGATTCGTCTACAAATGATGTATGAATTAGGAGAAATTTCGCAGGACATTTATGAACAACAAGAAGAGGAATTACTTTTGCGGTATCAGGTCGCAAAAGCGAAAGAACGGGAGGCAGGCAGTTGAGCATTTATTTATATGGTTTGCTACCGACAAATCAACTAGAAGATTCACCTTTTTATGAAGTGAAGGGGATTGACCTGGATAAAACTAGTTTTGAAATTGTTGAAAAAGTAACCGCAGTTTTCTGTTATTTAAGAGAAGAAGAATTTGGCGAATCTGTTCTAAAAGAGAAGATGGACAATCCAAAATGGGTACACAAAAATGCAGTTCATCATCATGAAACAATTGTGACTTATTCTAAAAACTACTTATTTCTTCCTACTAAGTTTTGTACGATCTATTCAAGTATTGAAAAATTAAGAGAGGATTTGTCGCAGGAGCAGTTTAATATCGTTTCTCTTTTTGAACAATTAAAGGAAAAAGAGGAATGGAATGTAAAGATGTACTATGATAAATCGAAATTTTTTAAAGTACTGGAGCGACATAGTAAAGTAATTCAAAATATGAACGATGAATTGAAAATACTTTCTCCAGGGAAACAATTCTTTATGAAGAAAAAGCAAGGACAACTACTCGAAAATGAAGCGCAAAGTGAACTACGTTTAATATCTCAAAGCTTGGAAGATACGCTATTAAATTCAACTTTTAGCAATAAAACAAGGGGAAATTGGAGCCGAAATGCTACTGGCCGAAATGTTGATATGATCTACAACTGTACTTCTCTAATTCCAAAAGACAGCAGAAAGAAATTTGAGCAGTTAATAAATGAATTTAGACAAAAGTATGAGGATAAAGGAATAATCGTTGAGATTTCTGGACCATGGCCATTTTATCATTTTGCTAGTCTGGAATGTAGAAAGGCATGAACAGTAAAAATGATAACATCACATTATTAGATATTTTAGATGGCGTTTTAGATAAAGGAGTAGTTATTTCCGGCGATCTCATCCTTTCTATTGCAAATATTGATTTGGTTTATGTGAATATTTGCTTACTAGTGACAGCAGTTGAAAATTTTCAAAAAAGGGGGAATAGGGATGACAGCGAATCATGGAATAGCTGAGAGAATAAATATGAATCCAGAAGATGTAGAACAAGGACTAGCACAGCTAGTGCTTACAATTTTGGAATTACTAAGGAAACTTGTAGAGCGGCAAGCTATTAAAAGGGTGGAAGGCGGCACACTTACAGATGAACAAATAGAAAATCTTGGTACAGCCCTTTTAAATTTAGAAGAAAAAATGGAAGAATTAAAAATTGCATTTGGGCTTGAAGGAAAAGACTTAAATATAGACTTGGGACCTTTAGGGAACTTAATGTAAGAAAGGAGAAAACATGCAACGTTCAGCACAATCTACTAATATTTTAGATATTTTAGAGAAAATTTTGGATAAAGGGATCGTCATCGCAGGAGATATTAAAATCGCCTTGGCGGATGTAGAATTACTCACAATTAAAATTCGTCTTGTTGTTGCTTCAATTGATAAAGCGATGGAGATTGGGTTAAATTGGTGGCAGGATGATCCATATTTTAATTCAAGTGTAAAAGGTAAGCTTTTGCATGATCGGATTAATCGGATAGAAGACAAGTTGGGTATAAAGCAAGAGGAGTAGTGTGTGGATAAAAACGTAATTCATATGTAGTAAAAGATAAACTTCCTATAATGTAAATAACGCAGCGACCTAATTGGGTTGCTGTATTACATAATAACAAGACAAATATTCAAGTCATTATTGGAACCGAAAAAGTATATAAATTGAAGAAAGATTATAACGTCTAATAAACAAAAAGCCCCCGCGCTTGGTGCAGGGGTAGTAGATGCTTGAGTGAAATTAGCTTAAAACTACTAGTTAACATTAAGGATATCGATATCAAACTTCGGTTCAATCGTCATTTTTGGATAATCTTTTCTCCAGTTTATAGACTTCCAAACTTTTGGATGAAATGCTTTTAATTCCTTGCCAATACCTAATACATCTGAATTTGCTGATTGCATCGTTTTAATCGTTTCCAATCCCATTTTTTCAAAATGTTTATTTAGAACTTTTTCCATTTGAACATAATCAGGCTTTAACTTATGACCTTCTTTACCAAGCTCGAAAGCACTAACTTGTAAGTTTACTTTCACCTCAATTTTTGGTAATTTATTTGGCGCATTGGAGACTGTAATTTTTGAAAAGTTTCTTTTGACCGTAAATCCAAAATTATTTTTATTCGCAGTTTCAGAATATGATTTTTCACCATTTTTACCTGGAAAATTTCCAGTAAACCTTTTCAAATTACCAGTAAATCTTTGCCTTCCGGTGTTTCCACCTTCCATTAGCATCGTCAGTTTTACTTGATCCCGACCAAGTGTTTTTCCAGTAGGCGTACCACTGCGGTATAATAACGCACCGCTTAATTCCAAGTCCGAACTTTTTTGACTTAACATAGGTAGCGCTAGATCGGACAACGGATCATCCTTAGATTGTATAAAATTCATCATAGAGACTGTTGGAATTGTTCTGTTTTTCTCCATTGAGACAATAAAATCATTCAGATTTTTCGAAAACTCTTTGGTTGGATCTGAAGCAGACTTAAATACTTCCGAGAGATTTCCATCTATAACAACCAAAGGAGTGTTTATAGATGAATAGGGTGCTCCAAGTAAAAAATCAAGCTCTGAAACAGGATCAGCTGAAGCAAAACTTTTACTCATTAAATAAACTCTTGTACTAATACCTATGAAAGGAGACTGATCAGTAAATTCCCATTGGCCAATTGCCTCTGCTAATGTCGGTCCTTTAAGCTCATTTAATACCGAAAAAGACTCACCAGTACCTTGTCCAATGCTTTTAAGCTTGGTAATGAGAAAAAAAGCCCCTACTTCACCGGTTTTTTCATTCAAATCAAAACCATTTACATCTACTAAATGAAGCTTTTTCAAGTCCAACCGATCCCAACATCCTGTCAATAAGGGCAATAGAAGTAGTAAAATGAAGGGTTTTCTCATTTGCTTGCCACCTTTTCTTTTACAAAAGATATTAGTAGAAGTATAGTCGGAACTCCCATTATGAAGATAGGTGTAGTAATATTATGAAAATCAGAAAACCGGGGAATCAGTTGTCTTTGAGTAAAAAATATTCCCGCCACAAAACATACGGTTGCTATTAACCACACTAAGAGTGAATGGTTGCGGTTTTCTTTTCTACCGATAAAAGCTAAATAACGAGCAGACAAAAACAAGTAAATATAAGCTGTTACTAAAGTCACTGATAGCCAAATTGCGATAAATAGAATATAAAAACTTTGAACGACTGGCCACCTATATTTACGAAGAATAAAGATCATCGGCTCAGGAATAAGAGTTAATTGTTTCTCGCTAAAGTTGTACGTCACAATAAAAGCTATAAATACGTAAAATAATGTAGTTATGCCATTAGCGACAGACATAGCAACAAAAATCTCTTTCTTTTTCTTACATTTTACAAATGGAAATACATACAAAAGAAGTTCGTATCCAGCAAACGCCCAAAATGCAGGGACAGCACCTTTTAAGATAGGTGTAATCCCATGAGTACCTATTGGTAGAAAGTGACGTATATCTCCGCCCTTTCCAAAACTACTAGTAAAAATGATTCCAAAACATACTAGGAACATGAGGGTTATAGATTGTGTAATTGTAGATATTGAACGAAGTGATGATGAAGCAATATAACCTGTGACTATAACCAATAATCCTATTAGTACGAACCATGGTGTCTCAAATAACAACCATCGATTAATGACATCTGAATAAGAAACTACGAGCATTAAACAAGATTCTGCACAGTATGCAGCAAATAGTAAGTTAATAATCAATCCTAATGGTTTTCCTATAATTGAGACAATATACTGTTGTATCGGCTGATTGGGATAGTTTTTTCCAAGTTGATAGACAACAAGGATACCAATTTGAGCTATGACACCTCCAATTATAAGGGACATCCAAGAATCATAGCCCGAGATTTGAGACATTTTATAAGGGATCGATAAAACACTGACGCCTACTTGGTTCAGTATAACAAGACAAATAAGTTGATTAATAGAGATTTTCTTTAATTGAATCACTTATTATCCCCCCTTGGATTACTTATTCTTATTTCATCTTTTGCTAAGCTTTCCAGTGGTCGTTTTTTCATACTCCTGATCGGTGCTCTGAAAATTGTATCTTTTATCGTATCGCCATTAAACCAATTGTAAAAGTATGGAATGCCGAATGTATTCATCCGGGCTAAATGTGTCAAAACCAGCATATATGATATTTCCAATCCAATTAACCCAAAAACTGAAGCCATGAGGATAAAAGGATAAGCTAATAAACGTGCTGTGTTACTCATTTCATACGAAGGTATAATAAATGAAGCAACACCAGTAAGTGCTATAATGACTACCATCATGTTTGAAATTAGATTCGACTGAACAACTACAGTTCCAATTACAATACCACCGACAACACCAATCGTTTGACCAACTGGATTTGGTAAACGAACAGTCGACTCTTTTAAGACCTCAAGTATGGCTAGCATTGTTATCGCCTCTAATACTGGAGGCATAGCAACGTATTGCATAGAGCCTTGAAGAGTAAGCGCAATTTCTAATGGAAGAACTCTAGGATCGAAAGTAACTAGCGCAACATAAAGACCGGGTAAACTAATTGCAATAATAAAACAAATAATTCTTAAAAACCTTAAAAGACTACCAAATAACCAACCAACTTGATAATCATCTGGACTTTGAAAAAAAGCCCAGAATGAAATAGGAACGATTGCACAATCTGGTGCACCATCAGTTAAAAATGCGATTTTCCCATCCATCAGGTAAGATTTTACGCGGTCTGGTCTTTCCGATGTTAGCATTCTTGGAAATAACGAAAATGTTTTATCTTGAATTAATTCTTCAAAAAAACCAGGTGCATCAATGTAATCAATATCAATATTTGCAATCCTTTTCTCAAATTCCTGTAAAACGACTTCGTTTGCGAGAGACTGTAAATAAAGTATAGCTACTTTCGTATTCGATCTACGACCAACTTGATATTGCTTTACAACTAAATCAGGTGTTGCAATTAGGTTGCGAATTAAATTAAGATTCGTATTCAAATTTTCATTCAATGCCTTATGTGACCCACGTAGCACACGCTCGTTCAATGGAATGTTGAGGGAACGTTCTTTAACAAGTTCGGTTCTAAGTAAATAGAGCTTTGCATCTCCCTCGATTTGGACAACCGTTTTTCCTTCAATCATCGCATTCAAGGCAACAGAAAGAAGTTCCGTTTCACTGTAATCTAAAATAGAGACTGCTTCCCGTACACTGACATTTGTATTGTAAAGTAAGGGTCTAATAATATGTTCTTGAACCACCGTATCCTCAATCATTGTATCCAAATAAAATAACCTATAACGTCGATAATCACTTCCGAAATTGCTGGTTTTGAAGTCAGAACTATTAAATAACAATTCCCGAAGCGTTTTTTCATTTTTATCCAAATTTCGGTCAGCTATCATTTAATACTCCTCTTTTCTTCGGGTGGGAATTTTATCCTATTTTTCCCACATATTCAGTTCCTATTCTGTAGTTTAATATAGAAGTTAAATTCTTATTTTTAAACAACATAACGTTTTACTGTACGTTTTTATTTAATTCACATATAATACAAAAATAAGGAGGATGAAAACATTGGGATTGTCTATAAAATTGGAGAACTAGCAAAAGAAGTAGGGGTGTCTAAGCGTACAATTGATTATTATACAAACCTAGGATTACTTGAACCTAGGCGTTCGGAATCTGGGCATCGCTTTTATGATGAAGCTTCTTTAGAAACTTTAAAATTTATTGAGCAATGCAAATCAATGCACCTACCACTCCAAGAAATAAAAGAGATTTTAGAAAAGAAAAAAATAGCAATGGTCGAGAACCAGAGTATCGCCCCTCTAACAGAGGAGGTAACAGTTCATATGAATCAATTACAAAATGAATTATCACAATTAAAGTTTTTACTAGAAAATTTAACTGAAGAACAAAAACAAAATATTATCCGTCAATTAACGTCACAAACATCAGAATTAATTCAGACGTTATTGTCATTTATTCTTTAAAAGGAGAGAATGTAAATGTTTTTTCATCCAATGGATTTCCTTATTATTATTGCCTTCGGTTTATCGATTTGGGCTCAATTTAAAGTGAAATCTAGTTTTAATCACTGGGCTGAAGTGCCAGCATCAGGAGGGTTAACCGGAGCTGAAGTAGCAAGACATATATTAAACAATAATAATTTACCTACTGTACCGGTGGAAGTAGTGCCTGGGCGATTATCTGATCATTATGATCCGATGGCAAGAACAGTTCGCTTATCTGAGGAAGTATACTATGGTAGATCAATTGCATCTGTATCAGTTGCAGCACACGAAGTAGGGCATGCTATACAACATGATACTTCATATGGCTTATTAACACTTCGTCACCGAATCTTTCCAATCGTTAACATTGCATCAGGTGCAGCACCATTACTACTTTTAGCAGGATTTTTACTTCAAGCATTTTCACTAATTGGAGTAGGGATCTTACTTTTTTCAGTAGCAGTAGCATTTCAACTGATCACTTTACCAGTTGAGTATAATGCAAGTTCACGAGCAAAGAAATTAATGCTAGCAAGTGGTATAATCCATGAAACTGACAGAAAAGGTGTAAATAAAGTATTAGGAGCTGCTGCTCTTACGTATTTAGCAGCAACTTTAATTTCAGTGTTAGAATTAGTAAAATATTTATTTATCTTCTTCCAAGGCCAAACTGAAGAAGAATAAAAAATAATCAAAAAGATGATTTCGGGTAGCATTCGAAGTCATCTTTTTTTATTTAAAAAATTAAATTTAAATTGGTTAGTATGTTTAT
>NZ_NTZO01000245.1 GCF_002559405.1 Bacillus sp. AFS001701
TATTTGATTAGCTATAAATAAATTCTTAGATAAATAGATTAGTAAAGTTTAATGCTTAAAAAAACTATATTTTGCGATATCGATAAAATATCTATTCTAACTCTTACAGATCAATTGCTTAAATAATAGAAGGGCCGATAATAAACTAAATTATCAGCCCTATTAATCTATTAATATCCTATTAATAACTCTTACTACTTTTAAACAAAAAGTGAATTCAGTTATTAAGTCTAAATTAGCAAAGGATATTTACTCTAATACATAAGCTAACCTTTAGGAGTTATGCTTAGAATACAATTTATAAATTTAATTCCGAAATTCTATGAAAGGACTAATTCTTTCTTAGTGTATTCATATAAATTACCGAAGTTAATATATTCAAATTCAGATGAAATATTTTGTACAACATTTTTAGTATCAAATACACGTTTATTTGCCATACCGCTAAGTTCGTCCAAATTCAACCTTTTAAACTCATTGTGGTCTGTTAAGATTACAACTAAATCAGATTGATAGACAGATTCTCTTATATCCTCAATAACAAGATCATTAATCACATGTGGATCAAAAGCGCGGATTTCATATTTTGCTTGTTCTTTTAATTCATTTAGGATTTCAATTGCAGGACTTTCTCTTATGTCATCAACGTTTCCTTTATAAGTTAATCCAAATACTGTAATTACCTTTCCGTCAACCTTCTCCATTAACGTATTGATATTCTCCACTACAAAATTTGGCATTGAAGTATTAATTTCTCTTGCCAAATTTATCATTTTTGCAGTTTCTGGTGCTTTTGCAACGATAAAATATGGATCAACAGCTAAACAATGTCCGCCTACACCTGGGCCTGGTGTGTGTAAGTTTACCCTTGGATGTTTATTAGCCATTTCAATTAC
>NZ_NTZO01000246.1 GCF_002559405.1 Bacillus sp. AFS001701
GAATTTTAAAGTGTTGGATGTGCTATCTTAATAGTAGAATACAATGTTAAAATATTGTGCAACAAATTATATAAAAAGAAATGAGGCTTCTACGTAATGTAGAGGCCTTTTTTGTGTTTAAAAATTGTACGACTTTTATAGAGTAGTTTGTCACGGTACTAGACTTTGTAGGATTTTAAAAATGAATATTAAAAATTTTTAAAATTCATTGTATTTTATGTTACTCTTGATTATAATACAAAGCATAACAAATGAAATGATTTTAAGAGAAAGGAGGTAATCAATGAAAATAGCTGGGATGAATATTACATTCAAGCATTATCCTATCCAATATTTTTTGGATTGTATGGACCAATTAGGCATCAGTAGCATTGAATTATGGGCTGGTGAACCACATCTCTATGTTTATAGAAATTTGCTTTGCAATTTGAGAGAGATAAAGAAAGAAATTAAAGCTAGAAGTATGGAAATAGTCTGCTATACTCCAGAACAATGCATTTATCCTTACAATCTTGCTGCTTCAGATCCGAATTGGCGAAAAACGAGTATTGATTATTTTATTGAAAATATTCACTCTGCTGTGGAATTGGAGACTGATAAAATGTTAATTACTTCAGGGATAGGTGACTTCTCCCTAACAAAAGAAGAATCGTGGAAATATGCAAGAGAATCAATATATCAAATTACAAAGGTGGCGGAGCACGAGGGTATCACTCTTGCACTCGAACCATTAACAAAATTCGAATCTAATTTAATTATTAATACGCGGGAATTAAAGAGAATGATTGAAGAAATAAAGTCCCCTTATTTAAAAGGGATGATTGATACCGTTGCAATGAACCTGGCTGGTGAAACACCGGATGATTATTTTTTATTGCTTCCTGAGTTATGTCATTTCCATTTAATAGATGGTGACCGCAAGACAGATTCTCATCTTGCTTTAGATGATGGTGATTTACAATGGGGAGAATATGTAAAAAGCATGCAAAAGCACCAATACGATGGGACATGCACCCTTGAAATTATGGGGTCAACTTATTATCAAAATCCAATAGATGCTGTTAAAAAATCCTTAGTGAAACTAAATGAATTAGGAATTGTATAATCTAAAAATTTGGAGGAGCCCTTATGAGTAATACTACGCTTACACGAAAGCTCGGATTTTGGTCGGCATTAGCAATTGCTGTTGGTACGACCGTAGGATCAGGTATCTTTGTCTCGTCTGGTGATGTTGCAAAAGCAGCGGGAACCCCTTCTATTTCTATTTTAGCTTGGATTATTGGCGGTATTATCGCTATTCCGCAAGTAATGGTTCTTGCTGAATTATCAACTGCTTATCCTGAAAATGGAAGCGGTTACGTCTATTTGAATAAAGCAGGCTGGAGACCATTAGCCTTTTTATATGGGTGGGCAACATTTTGGGCGCTTGATCCACCATCTATTTCTATTATGGCTCTAGCAGTAGTTTCATACTTGGCAAGCTTTTTCCCGTTTTTCTCTGGAGTTGCTGGCAAGTTGTTAGGGGTTGCGATAATTTTAATCATTACTTCAATTCATTATCGAAGTGTAAAAGAGGGCGGGCTTTTTCAAGTGATTATTACCGCTGTGAAAATCATTCCGTTCATTATTGTTATTGTTTTAGGTTTAATGTATATGCACCCGGGGAACTTCTCCTATACGTCTCATGGAGAAGTGGTAAAAACAAGTCTAATTGGTGGCGTCTCTGCCACAACTTGGGCATATACCGGTATGGCCGCCATTTGTTTTATGGCAGGTGAATTTAAAAATCCGGGAAAAANNGCTACCTCGTGCACTGATTAGCTCTGTCTTCATTGTATTAATCTTATATACTTTGCTAGCAGTCTGCGTAATTGGATTAATGCCTTTTAGTAAATTGATGAATTCTAGTGCAGCTGTTTCTGATGCGGTTAAGTATATACCAGGACTTTCTCATATTGCTTCTTCGTTTGTTGCGATTACAGCAATTATAGTTATTTTAGGATCACTAAGTTCCTGTATCATGTTTCAGCCTAGGTTAGAATACGCGATGGCGAAGGACGGGCTGTTTTTCCAGCGTTTTGGTCGTGTCCATCCAAAGTATGAAACACCAAGTTTTTCAATTATTGTTCAAGTTACCTATGCATGTATTCTAGTTTTTGCAACTAATTTAACGACTTTACTAGGCTATTTTACATTAATTCAATTAGTGATTAATATTTTGGATTTTGTAGCGGTTTATAAATGCCGTAAGAGGGAGGACTATAACCCGATTTACAGGATGCCAATGTGGAGACTAACGACGATTTTAGCCATTATTGGAGCATCATGGCTTGCTTGGGGTACGTTTACTTGGGCTCCATGGCAAGGGATGGTAGCTGCATTCATTGTTATCGCTACCGGACTACCTGTTTACTTTTACTGGGAAAAACGGTACGGGCCGAATAAGAAAAATGACGATAATCTAGTAACAAAGAAGAATTCAATTATTTCAGGAAGCTAGTGAACTTTTACTAGCTTCTTAATTTTTTGAAAAAGCGATTGATTTATTTGTTATATTTAATTATAATACAAGACATAACAATTATGTTTTAGGGGGATCTA
>NZ_NTZO01000247.1 GCF_002559405.1 Bacillus sp. AFS001701
CTTAAAAATAGTTATTGCTTTTTAGAGTCAAAATTTAATAGAATACTATCAATATAGTTTTTTACAATTAAATAGTAGCTAATTAAGTTCATTCACTTTAAATTACATGATTCAGTAAACTTGTTTTTCTAGTCTGAGTCAATAAAAATAAAGAGATTCTTAATACGCTCGTATAATTTTGGAAATAACCGGTCCAAAAGTATCTACCAAGCTGCCGATATAGTTTGACTACGAGAGATATGACATAGCATATTCTCTCCTAAATATTTAGGAGGAAACAAACATGAACTTACATGAAATGAAATCGTCAACAAAGGCTGAAAAGGCTGATTTTTTAATCATAAATGGGAAAATAATAAATGTTTTTACGAAAGAAATAATAGAAGATTCAATCGCAATTACAAATGGAATAATAGTTGGAATAGGTGATTATGAAGCTAATGTAGTAATAGATGCTGAAGGGAAATATATATCACCTGGCTTTATTGATTCCCACGTTCATATAGAATCATCAATGGTTTTACCTAGTGAATATGCGAGAACTGTACTACCACATGGCGTAACAACTGTTATTTGCGATCCACATGAAATCGCAAATGTTTCTGGAGTGGATGGAATTAAAATGATGTTAGACGCTTCAGAAAATATTCCGTTAGACGTTAGAGTTATGTTACCGTCCTGTGTACCTGCAACCTCTTTAGAGCGTGGGGGAGCCATACTTTATGCGGAACATCTAGAGCCTTTTATGACACATCCGAGAGTACTCGGATTAGCAGAAGTAATGGATTATCCTGCAGTTATGTCGATGGAAAAACAAATGATCGATAAATTAAAATTAGCTCACGCTTATCAAAAGCCGATTGATGGTCATTTAGCTGGATTAACTAAAAATGAAATAAACACATATTCCTATGCAGGTATTTCAACTGATCATGAATGTACAAATGTCAAGGAAGTAATGGAAAGACTGAGAGCAGGGTTATATGTTGCATTAAGAGAAGGGTCCGCTGCAAGAAATCTAAAGGATTTATTACCTGCAGTAAATGATCGAAATGCACAGCGAATTATGTATTGCACCGATGATAAACATTTAGATGATATCATGAAAGAAGGTTCGATTGATTTTTGTATTCGAACAGCAATCAAATTCGGAATTGATCCAGTGACTGCCTATTCAATGGCAACATTAAATCCAGCAACATGCTATGGTTTAAAACAAAAAGGTGCAATTGCTCCTGGATATGAAGCAAGCTTTGTATTTTTAAACGATTTAGAATTAGTAGAAATTACGGACGTTTGGTGTAATAATGAGTTTATCGTTAAAAACAAACAGATTAGTAAACTAATTAATAATGAAGAGTCAAATTTGATTGATTCAAAAGTAAGCTTAGGAGATCTAAAAATTGAAGATCTTGAATTAAAAACAGACTCTAAAATGCTTGCAAATATAATTGAAATTAATCCGAATAGTATCGTAACAAATCATTTAATGGAAAAATTATCAAGTGAATATACTCATTTTATTCCATGTGTAGCCGAAAACTTATGTAAAATAGCAGTAATAGATCGCTATCATTCTGAAAAGGAGATTGGTCTAGGGATTGTTAAAGGATTAAATTTAATTGACGGAGCAATCGCTACAACCATTGCTCATGATTCACACCAATTAATCGTTGCCGGTATGAATGATCATGATATGTATCTTGCCATTAAAACAATTGAAGAAATGAACGGTGGAATAGTAGTCGTATCATCTGGAAAAGTTATTGCCAAATTATCATTACCGATTGGCGGTTTAATGAGTAATAAATCTGCTGAAGAAGTAGAAGCAGGTTTACATCAAATTGAAAAATCCTTACTTCAAATTAGACCAAACAATACATTTAACGCTTTCTTAACATTATCATTTCTAGCGCTACCAGTTATTCCGAGTATAAAACTAACGACTAAAGGTTTATTTAATGTAAATGAATTTAAAATTATTCCGGTTTTTTCTGGTGAATAAATATAAAAAAATGAAGACTCCTAGCAAAGGAGTCTTTTTCTTGTTAATTAGATAAGGGGGATAGGTAAATACTTGTATTTAAGAGTAAAAGGAATTTCTTATAGAGGAGTATATTGAATGTCAGATGTGATTTTTAATCATTTTAAAAGAGTCCCACTTTTTAAAGATCTTTCGGATGAAGGGATTCAAACGATAGTGGAAATTTCACATATGAGATTATATAAAGCAAAATCATTTGTCTTTATGCAAGGTGAAAAACTTGATCGCGTGTTTTTTTACACTCTGGAAAAATAAAAATACATATAACTGATCTGTCGGGTAGAGAACAAATTGTTTCAGTACCACGAACTGGTGAGATGTTTCCACATGTTGGTTTATTTCGAAAAGGAACCTTCCCAGCCCATGCTGAAGTGCTTAAAACAGCAGAGTTAATTATCACACCGGTCGCTGACTTTGAGCAAATCCTGATTAAATATCCTGAGCTATGTATTAAGTTGTTGAAATTTCTTGGAGAAAAAATTATTGATCTACAAGCTAGATTAGTTGAACAAACATTACATAATACATATGATCAAGTCATTATGTTATTATTACGCCTATGTAAATCAAATGGGGTATCTTTAGATAAAAATCAATATAAAATAACTACTCATTTTACGAATCGTGAACTTGCTAATATGATTGGTTCATCAAGAGAGACAGTAAATCGTATTGTAAATCTATTAAGAAAAAAGGAACTAGTTAATGTTGATTCAGAAGGTTTTTTTATAATAAAAATAGAAGAATTGCAGGCGGAAGTTAATTAAAGAAGGAGCATGACAACTCATGCCCCTTAATAGTGAATAAATTAAATCGATTTAAACCCTAACAATCGCTCGTTTAAACAATATATTATTTTCTAAATGGATCTGTTGGAATGTATCAGCCTCTATAGCTTCAAGTCTTTGATAAACAAGGCGATAAGTACCACAAGCTTCTTTTGGTGGGGTATAGTCATTTGTGATTTCACGTAATTGTTTTAATATATCCCCAGCAGAACTATGCTCATTTTCTAATTCGCCAACTACTTTATTTAATTTCATATAATTTTCATCAGTTGGGTTTTGTTCATATTCTAAAATCAATTTAAAATCCGTTGTTTCTTCCTTCCAAGTATGTTCCTCTAGTTCTGTTTTTAAATCAAAGAACAACTTGTGTAATCTTACTAAATGAGGTTGAGTTTCTCCGTGAACTCGCATTACTTTTGTTACATATGGACTTAATAGAGGTAATTCCTCATTTAAAAAACGATGATGTTTGTTCACGATATGTTCGATTAAATCACTACTAGAAGCTTCTTTATAATCAATTTCTACTTCGTTTGATAATTTTTTTTCTTGATATAACGTATTTAGTTTTGATAGAATTTCATCTTTTGAAAGGTTTTTTTCTTTAATCGCTTCGATTAGAGGCCTATTTCCACCACAGCAAAAATCAATTCGATATGTTTTAAATTGATCACTTGCCTTTGGGAATTCAGTAACAATCTCACTAATTTTAGAGAACTCATTAAATGGTTGATTCATTTTATTTCTAAAAAAAGAATACCAAATCGATTGATATAAATTTGTGATATAAATCACAAATTGTGATTTTTTTATGATTAAGAATTAATAAAACATAAACTAATAAAAAATAATACGATTAATACAATTATTTCGGTAAGTAAAGCCAACAATAAAATGACTCAAGAAAAATACTAGAGTCATTTTACATTTTGAATTCATTTTTCAATTTGTAATAACGATTGTTCTTGTATGGTTAATTTTAAAAATTTTATATTGAAGAATGTTTGAAGATATATTTGTATTAAGGGCAGTATATAAAAGTATTTATTTCGAGCAATTCTTAAGGTTAAGGAGAGATTGAAATGGAAGATAAAATTGATTTTTCAGAAAAAATACACATAGGTGAATTAATTGCTGTTTCTAATGTTTACGGTTTAACTCCATATACGCTTCTTTTAGAGCTTGAAAAAGGTAATATTGAATTGTTTCTTTCTATAGATGAATTTAACTCAAAATACAGTGACACGACAGATTTGGACTGGTGTCAATTGAATAACGGTAAAGTTTTTTCTAAAAAGATTGAAGAGTAAAACGGGAATTGCTTTGGAAATTAATTAAATACAGAAATAAGTTTACATTGAAATAATTTTCATTACTATAAATGTTTTTACACCTATGGATTCAAGTTCATCAATCTAACAATCAATCTTTAGTGGTAAAAGTTATAAGAGGTAAAAGAGAAGTATTTTGCAAAACATAATTTGATTTGATTGCTTGAGAGACTTATCAATTTTTCATTTGATAGAATTTTAATACTTAATTTATTTAACTTCTTTTATTCAATACGATCTCTCCGAACATGGCTAATTGATCATTATTTAAATTATCTCGATCTATATTTGGTAGAACAACTGATATCAGAAAATTAACTTCGCTGTTTAACCGATTGATCTCTTCTAATAAATGAATTTGTATTCCTTTCATTTCGTTGATTACCTCAAGATACAAATCTTCTTTATTACAATTCAATTCATTATTTTTACTGCTCATATCAAACACCTCCAAAGAAAATTATTCGTTGCAAAGGCTTCAATATCCTTTATGTATACTGCTTTTTTAATTTCAAAAAATTTAATTTTTACAATTTATTAGATTAATTTAAATTTTTTTAGCATTCCATGCAATAAAATAAAAAAACTCAGCCAATAATTTTAGATTTTGGCATGAGTAGGATTATTTATTAAATACAACTAATTCATTCCCCAATATTATCTTCAAACCACTCTTGTAGCTCTTTTAATGATGTAAAGGAGAAAATTTCTTCTCCGTTTTGACCGTTATCAATACCAGTGTTTCCTCTTAAAGTAATTTGTCCTTCATCCCCAGAAATTAAAATTGCATAAGGGTGGTTTTTGTTTATATACCTTGCATCTAAATCATTATCAATCCAATTCTTACTATTCAAAAATGCTTCGAAATGATCCATTTGTATTCCTCCTATCGGAACTATTATTCCAATTATTAACAAAAATAGACATAATTAGGATTATGTAAGAAATCATTGATGGGTTTGCTATCATTATCTGCAAAAATTCCAACAATTACCGTATATTTAGTAAAAATTAGAAAAATATAGTAAAAGGAAAAAGTTTACATAATGTGGGGATACTTAATTGATTCGTTAATAAACATAAAATGCTTCAAAGGTTCAGGTCAAATATCAATAACGAAAAGATTGACCAGCATGATCCCCTTTCTGATAGTTACGGTCAAAATTTAGAGTATTCTACAAGGGAATTTACAAAAATTAAAATAATAAAAATTTGAATGAATAGGACAAACTTGGTTCCGGGAAGGCTTAAAAGTAAGGAGGCGGTTAGGATTATTACTTTCGAAGTTTTATCACTAATGATTAGCTTTGGTATGTTTGTGATCGCCATTTTAGAGTTTAAAGATAAGGATAAGAATAAAAATTCTTGAACACGCCAAATAAGGCGTGTTTTTTTTTACTAAAGATAATATCTACCAATTCTAATTTGGGGATTTCACTTATGTATCGTAACTATTGTACAATTAGAATAAGTGAAAAAATCAAGAAGGTGAAAAAAGATGTATGATATTACAATTATCGGTTCAGGTGTAAGTAGCATTTTTTTAGCATATACATTATTACAATCAAATCAAAAAGTATTAATACTTGAAAAAGGAAAATCATTAGAGGAAAGAGCCTGTGCAACAGACAAAGGCGGTATATGCAATTGTAATGTTTGTGGTAAATATTATGGCTTTGCAGGACTCGGTAAATCAGAAGGCAAATTTAACTATTCATGTGATTTTGGAGGAGAATTAGCTCAAAAGGTAGGCAGAGAAAATCTTGAGCAATTAATGGAAGAGGTTGACGATCTATTATGCCTTTTTGGGGGTGGTTCTGTACAAAAATATTCGACTGTAAATGAAAGTTTGGCTAAAAAAGCCGAGGATTGCAATTTACATATGTTAACAACTGAAGTTAGACATCTTGGTACGCGCCTTTCATCAGAAATTTTCGAACGACTATATCTCGCATTATCTAGTATGATTGATATTCGCTTTGAAGTTGATGTTCTAGATATTAAAAAGGAGAACAATCGATTCTATTTAAATACTAACTTAGAAAAATTCGAATCTAAAAACGTAGTATTTGCAACAGGCAGATCCGGAACAGAATGGTTAAATGACCAGTGTACATCACTCGGAGTTAAACAAGGTAGAACTCGTTTAGATTTAGGAATTAGAGTCGAAATGAAAGAACAACAGCTTCGCTCAATTTTACAAGATACATTTGAAACGAAACTCGCTTTTGAATATGATGAATTAATTTCAACTACATATTGTATGAATCCAAAAGGTAGAATCGTTCGAAAGTTTCAAGAAGGATTAGTTATGCCTGATGGACAAAATTTTAAAGAAAAAGAATCAGGAACAACTAATTTAAATTTTACGTTATTCACACCACAATATTTTCCATCACTGAAAGAAGCAAATCTTTACGCTAGTAAAATTATAGGAAAAATAAATAACGGCATAGATCGTATCGTCGTTCAACGATTAGGTGATTTACTAAACGGTGAGCCTACTACTAATGTCAAAATGAAAAAAAACAGTATAAAGCCAACATTAGATGCCGATTGCGGTGACCTTAAAAATGAAGTTCCTTATTTATATTTGAATATTTTACAAGGATTTTTGCACCAATTGGAAGAATTTATTGGAGAGACAATTGATGAGGATACACTTCTTTACGGAATAGATGGAAAGTTTTATTCACCGATTATAGAAACTAATTCAAACTTTCAAACGAGTATTGAAGGATTATTTGTCATTGGGGATTGCTCTGGAGTTACACACTCGTTATCCCAAGCAGCGGCTAGTGGGATTTATTTAGGAAAGGTTTTGGCATATAAGGATCAATATTGTTTTAGCTAGACTTTACAAATTCACATTGTGGGTGATTAGATGAAAAATAGAATTCATTTATATTTAATTAGACATGGTGAAACTTATTTAAATCGTTATAAAAGAATGCAAGGATGGGCCGACAGTCCATTAACAGAAGAAGGAAAACTAGTAGCCATTGAATGTGGTAATAGATTATCAGATATCCAGTTTGACCGTGTATATACTAGCGATTCTGGTAGAACTGTTGAAACGGCAGAACTAATCTTACAGAAAAACAGTTACGAAATTCCTGTAATTAGAAAAACAAAAGCCTTCCGAGAATCCTTTTTTGGTAGTTTTGAAGGAGAATTCTCAGCAGTTGCCTTAGGTAAAGTCGCAAATGATCACGGTTATACTTCCTTTAGAGAACTATTAAGAAATCGGTCTCTAGAAGATATTACAAATTTTATAAAAGAATCTGATCCATACCATCATGCCGAGAGTTACTCCGAGCTATGGGATCGAATTGAAAAAGGGCTAAATGAACTAATTATCGAAAATAATAAAAACGATGAAAATGTATTAATTGTCACTCATGGCAATACGATTCGTAATATAGTTACAAAATTTTCAGAGGAATTTAATATTGAACTAGAAATAAAAAACGCTAGTATCACAATCTTGGAATACTCATCTGATACTTATAAGGTGATTTCTTTTAATCAATGAAATTGCATAAATCATAATAAGATAAAATAAAAAAAAAAGAGAAGGATTACAACCTTTTCTTTTTCACCCTCTTGAAAAACAACCTTGTCAATTAATTGCTAAATTTTCGTAAAGGGAGTAAAGTGATGTTGATTTCCACTACCGGATGCTCGCTTTCCATGGGGCGAGATTCTTTCGCCTCCTCGGTAAGCCTGCGGGGTCTCAGTCTTCCCACTTATCCCATAGGAGTCGAGTTCCCTCCATTCCAATCAACTAATTCATCAAAAAAAGTTTGCGATAAAAACCTAATCAAAAATCCTTTACTTAGTGTGTAACATAACAGATATTATCAGTTTGTAAGTCAATTGAGTTGAAAATCAACTTATAAACTAATCATTAGAACTATAAATCAAAATTGGCTACTAATATTTTTTATTTCCGAAAAAACAATTATGATAGTTTGTTGGTATATTAAGATTGTGTTGCGGATTCCCATGGTTATAATAAATAAATATATTTGTTGTCTTGCAGGTAGGGTGCCCACGTGTTACTCCCCCGTCCGCCGTTAACTAACGGGAGCAAGCTCCCATTAGTCCGCTCGACTTGCATGTATTAGGCACGCCGCCAGCGTTCGTCCTGAGCCAGGATCAAACTCTAACACTTTAGCATTTAACAATAATGTTCCACTTAATTTTGTTTTCCCTAGAGACCGTTATATTTTAACACTTTGAAAAAGAGAAGGATTACAACCTTCTCTTTTTTGTGAAGTTCAATATATTATTTGTTTTTCAACTTTTTATTTCCATTACTATTTTTACTATTTATTACTGGTGCAGGAGCTTTAAAAAATTGCTTAATTGTTTGTCTGTTCTTAGAAAAGTTTAATTTTAGTACTGCACCTGAATGTTCAACCGTTTCGTTTGTAAAGCCAGCATCAACAGGAATACTCAAACGATCAATTTTTTCAATTGGTTGAGAAAATGCAATGGAAGCAAGTGAAAGTATTTCATCTAATTTTAAGTCAGTTGAAACATATTTTGTTGTTTCGTCTAATAAAAGAGGTACTCTAGCGATTCCACCAAACGTATTTAACTTTTCTTTAACGGCACTTACGACTTTTAACAATACTTCTTGCTGCCGTTGAACTCTCCCAAAATCATTATCATGATCATGCCTAAAACGTACATATTTTAAGAGCTGTTCACCGTGTAGTTTATTTTTTCCAGGTTTCATTTTTAAGTTCATATCATTTATGATTGATTGACTAACATTAACTGTAATACCTTCTGGAACAAGTGTATCAACTATCCCAACAAAACCTTTAAAATCGATTATAACCGTATGGTCAATTGGAATACCGAGATTATGATAAATTGTTTCTTTTAGTAGTTTTTCTCCGCCTAAATAGTAGGCCTGATTAATTTTTCCATAACCATACTTATATCCTTTAATTTTAACATATGAATCCCTTAGTATTGAGGCAACTTTTAAAGTTCGGTCTTCCACATTATATTGAACGACTGCAATACTATCTGAACGAGAGTTTTTTTCGCCTCGAGAATCAACTCCTATAACAAGGAAAAATAATGAGTTTTTTAAAAGTTTATTTTTAAAGCTCATTTTTTGCTCGCTTAGTGGATTTGTTTGGCTTTGGCCATGATTTGATGGTTTAATTTGACAACTGGCCAGAAAGAAAACAAGAAAAGAAAGAAGGCATATTCGTAAGAACTTTGACATGAATCTATTACTCCTTCTATATGTTTTTAGTCTATTTATGTATTTTAGTTTATATTTCCCCGCTAATATTTTGAAAATACATAACAAAAAAGGAAAATAGGGATATACCATATTTTTCC
Source organism: Bacillus sp. AFS001701 (assembly GCF_002559405.1). Classification (GTDB taxonomy): domain Bacteria; phylum Bacillota; class Bacilli; order Bacillales; family Bacillaceae_G; genus Gottfriedia. The sequence goes on from NZ_NTZO01000247.1 coordinate 9,534, forward strand.
ATAAATGGAAATGAAAGTTGATTGTTATGAAATAATAGTTAGTATAAAATGTAGTTTGTTAAATAT
>NZ_NTZO01000248.1 GCF_002559405.1 Bacillus sp. AFS001701
TTTCCCAGTTTAACTTTAAAGTTATTTCATCAAATTTTTCACAAGTATCTTGTAAAATGCTAATTTCGTTTAATTGCTTTTCTGTAATCAAATTTTACACCTTCTTCTTACTTCTCTTAGTCCCATTAGAATTATTCAACAAAAAAGCAATTCTTCCTTTATTTAGAAGAATGCTTTACTTGTATCAATTACTATTTATTTCCTCAAGTAGGATATCAAGTGCTTTACTTTGATTCGATGATTTCATATTCGTAATGAAAAAGTCCTTTTTAGTTTGAAGTTCTTCAATCGATTCTTGAAGTGATTTATTCGTTAAATCCTCTTCTTCCATCATTAATGCAAAGCCTTTTTCTTTAAAAGAATTTGCATTTAAAATTTGGTCTCCCCTACTTTGATTTTTCGTAAGCGGGATGATTAACATCGGTTTATGTAACGCTAAAAATTCAAATATTGCATTTGAACCACCTCTAGTGATAATCATTTGGGATGCGGCCAATACGTCTGTTAGCTCTTCATGTACATATTCAAATTGCTTATATCCTTGAATATGTTTTAAACTTTCATCAATATTTCCTTTACCACATAGATGGACAATCTGATACTTTTTTGTTAGTTCCTGTAATGATTCTCTAACAGTTTCATTGATTTTCTTTGCACCTAAACTTCCACCCATAATTGTTAATATTGGTATATAACTTTTAAAATTAAGGAATTCTAAGCCCTTTTGTCTTGAGCCATTTAATAGTTCCTTTCTTATAGGTGAACCGATTACTGTTGTTTTATTTATTGGAAAATAATTTTTTGCTTCTTCAAAAGAAGTGAAAATTTTTGTAGCAAATCGCTGCGAAATTTTATTTGCAAGTCCTGGTGTCATATCACTTTCATGTATAAAAATTGGAATTTTCAATGTGCTAGCTGCAATGATTACTGGTACAGAAACAAAGCCACCCTTTGAAAAAACTAAACTCGGCTTAATTTTTTTTAATACTTTTCTTGCATCAAGACAGCCTTTTATTACTCGAAACATGTCAATAATATTTTCAAAATCTATATATCGTCTTAATTTTCCGCTTGAAATCCCGTAATAAGGTAATTCAATTTTATTTATTAGTTCCTTTTCAATGCCTTTTTTAGAACCAATATAATGAATATCCCAATCATTTTTATTTAATTCATTTATAATGGCGATATTTGGTGTTACATGCCCCGCAGAGCCACCACCCGTAAATACGATTGTTTTCTTAGACATATTAACTCCTATCTATTTTTTATTTCACAAAGCCCATAATGGGAACTAAATAGCCTACCGGAATATCTTTATCGCCCCCACTATTAACTCTCTATTTATTCTCAATTTTATATCTTTATGTACCATAATAGCTCAAAAATACATAATTAGCTGTATTCTCTTGATAAATTCACCAAATCAGAGTGTATTTCCTCTAAAAAGCAAAAATGCATTACTTCACTTGTTAGAAGTAATGCATTTTCTCTGTTGCAAATAAGTTTTTCAACTAACGCCATTTTGTTGAATATCATATATTTACCTAATCTATCGAATAGATTAAGACTTAGCGCTCCCAAATTCAAGAATTAAACAACTTACTATCTTTTATCATTAGGATCTACTTCAAACCATTCTGACATCGATAAGTTGGTAGTAGAGTCCTCCCAATCATCAATTGATAAATCAGAAAAATCCGTTTCTAATAATTGTTCAGATGTCTTCTTTTCATTAGTGACTTTACCTTGATCGATATGTTGGTGTTGTTCATCATTATGATTTGTAAAATCAGATGTTAATTCCGAATAATTTTTTTCATTAAAGCTCGTTAATCCAGTTGCTATACCGCTCAATTGACTTTCGTCCATTGTACTTGCAGAATACTGGTTTATATTTTCTATATTTTGATTATTATACTTTTTCCTATTAGCTACTCTTGAGTTATGTTGCTTTTCCTCGAAATGTTCATGTTCTTGATGTTGTTGATTGTCTTCATGCTCATGATGTTCTTTATGCTCTTTTTTACCTTCATGCTTTGGCTCAAAAATACTTGCTGAAAACTCCTCCACATTATGTATTAGATTTTCAGCCCAATTAGGATGATCAGGATGGTGTTCATGACCTTTGTGATGCTTTTGATGTCTGTTCTGCTCTTGATGTTCATGATGCTCGTTTTGCTCGTAATGTTCTTTATTTTGCTCTATATTGTGGTGTGAACTTGATTCATTTTCACTGCTAATCATTGATAGTGTAGTTTTTAATTCTTTTTCTATATTGACAATTTGATGGTCAAAATTATGTAATTGCTTTTTAATTTCTTCCATATGAGATTCTATTTCATCTATTCTTTTGTTAACCTTATGCAAATTTTTTTGGTGTTCATTTTTTTTTAAATCAAATTGCTCTAATAATTTATCAAATGAAAGATCCATTTTTCTCACCTATTTCGTTTTTTAATATTATGTGTAAATCCACAGTATCCAAATCCTATTTAATGTAAAATTAACATTTATTGAAGTTGAAATTGCAATATACAAAAGGGACTCCTTTTAGAAGTCCCAATTAGAATCAGTATCATTCATATAATTTAAATAAAATTTTACCAGTAATAACCGTTACATCGTTTTGGTTCTTTGCGTTTACTTTAAAATGTAGTATGTTTTCATCAATTTTATCAAGTATTGAATTTAATGTAATGACATCATTTAAAAATACCATATTTTTAAATCTTATGGAGTAATTTTCAATAAATCCGACTTCTAAATAATCTGAAAAAAGCTTTGCTAAATTCCCCATTGTCCACATTCCATGTGCAATAATTCCAGGTAACCCAGCCTTCTTTGCTTCTTCATCAATTGTATGAATAGGATTATAATCACCTGATGCTCCTGCGTATTTTATTAAATCAATTCGAGATACTGGTTCAAGTACGACTGGTTTCATCGAGTCGCCAATTTGTAAATCTAATAATACCGTCATACCATTAGCACCTTCCTAACCTCTTCAGTTATAATAACAACTGATTTCGTAGTAAAAATAGAATTACCTGCTTGATCTTCTCCGTTATCTGACAGTACTAGAAACCCCATAAACCCATGTCCACCACGTTTTTCATAATAGTCCTTTATCTCTGTATAACAATTAATGGTTTCGCCAACTAAAAGTGGCCTTTTATATTCAAATGTTTGCTCACCATGAATTAGACCAACATTAGGTAAGTTAAAATTCTCTATATTTCCATAGTCAAATACTCTAGGAAATGTCGTAGGAGCAATATTTTGTCCATATCTAGTTTGTTTTCCATATTCTTCGTCAATATAAATTGGATGTAAATCCCCAATTGCTTCAGCAAATTTTTTCACAGCACCACGTTCTACAATATTTTTTACTGATTTAGAGCGTTTACCAATAAACGATTTAAACATTAAATTCACCCCATTTTTTTAAGCTTTAGGTCCACCTGCAACATATAAAACTTGCCCATTTACATAGGAAGACTTTTCATCAGCAAAGAATGCAACTGCGTTTGCAATATCCTCTGGTTTACCTGTTCTTCCGGCTGGTATTTGGCTTAAACTTGCCTCAACAAGTTGTTCGAAAGTAATTCCGATTCGATTTGCAGTTTCTTTCGTCATTTCAGTTTCGATAAACCCTGGTGCTACAGCGTTAGATGTGATTCCATATTTACCAAGTTCAATTGCAAGTGTTTTCGTTAGTCCTTGTAAACCGGCCTTTGCAGTTGCATAGTTTGATTGGCCACGGTTCCCAAGTGCAGATGTTGAAGAAATATTAATGATTCTTCCATATTTTTGTTTAACCATATAGGCTTGAGCAGCACGTACAACATTAAAGGAACCTTTCAAGTGAACATCCATAACAGTATCCCAATCTGAGTCTGTCATTTTAAATATTAAATTATCACGAATAACACCTGCGTTATTGACTACAATATCTATTGAACCAAATGTATCATGTACTTCTTTCATAGCAGTTTCAACTTCATTGGAATTTGTAACGTTTGCAACTTTAGTGTATATTTCATATTGCTTAAATTCTGAAGCAGTTTGTGAAAGTGCTTCTTCATTCACATCAATAATCGCTACTTTTGCTCCTTCTTTTGCAAACAATTCGACAATTCCTTTTCCGATTCCTCGACTACCACCTGTTACAAAGGCTACTCTACCTTCAAATCTTCCGGCCATATTCCTCTCTCCCATCTTTTAAACGTATTGTCCTAATTTAACATGTCCTTTTAGTAAATTTCGGGAAATGATTAAGCGTTGAATTTCATCAGTTCCGTCGTAAATTCTCCACAATCTTGCTTCACGGTACCATCTTTCAATCGGAAGTTCTTTTGTATATCCGATTCCACCATGTATTTGAAGTACGCGATCAACAACTCGATTTCCCATATTCGAACCATATAGTTTCGCCATTGATGCTAAATGTCTATTGTCTTCTCCTTGATCGAGTGTATATGCTGCATTTAACACAAGCCATTTGGCAGCTTCTATTTCAACAGCAGAATCCGCTATTTGCCACTGTATAGCTTGTCGTTCGGCAATTGGTTTTCCGAATGTTTCCCTTTCTTTTGAATAATCAATGGCCATTTGTAATAAACGTTCAGCTGCTCCAACTGCTGTTGCCCCTACAATCCATCTTGCAAATCCGATCCATTCAAGTCCTAAATTATAGCCACCATTTAATTCACCTAAAATATTTTCTTCAGGCACACGAACATTATCAAATACTAAACCGGCTGGTCCCCATTCGCCCATTGTATGGATAAATTCAGATTTCCAACCCATTTCCCGGTCGACTATAAAACAAGTTACACCATCTCTTCCACCAGTTTTTTGATGTCTTTCTTTATCCGTAATTGCAATGACCATTACAAAATCCGCTTCGTTTCCACCTGTGATAAATGTTTTCTCACCATTTAATACCCATTCATTCCCATCCTTTACAGCGGTCATTTTAATGTTTTGAGTATCAGAGCCGGCATTAGGTTCTGTCATGGCAAAGCATGATTTTTTCTCACCATTTATTGTCGGAATAAGGTATTTCTTTTTTTGTTCTTCGTTACAATAAAATAAAATATTATCCGCATAGCCACCAAATTTAAAAGGAACGAATGTTTTTGATATTTCCATATAAATAATTGCTAACATCATTTGGCCTAAATCAGCACCTCCATATTCAGTAGGTGTGTTAATTCCCCAGAAGCCAGCTTTTTTTGCTTTTAATTGAAGTTCCTTTTCAATTTCGGGATCTAAGCTTGGTCTACCTTCACGCTCATTTCTAAGTACCTCATTTTCTAAAGGGATTAATTCTTTTTCAACAAATTTTCGAATTGTTTTTTGAATCATTTTTTGTTCGTCAGTTAGGCGTAAATGCATTTAAATTTCCCCCGTTTCATCTGATCAACGTTTTTCATATCAAAAATCCATTATTTATTCGGTTCTAAAATCACTTTTCCAACAGTTTTTCTTGATTGCAATATCGTATGGACATTGGCTGCTTCACTTAATGGAAATACTTCTCCAATCGTAATCTTTAATTTCCCTTCAGCTAAATAAGTAAATAATTCTTCTAAGCTTTGTTTAATTAATGCCTTTTTTCTCAAAAGTGGTGGTAAGAAAAACCCAATGACTGATTGATTTTTTGCCATTAAAGAGGCTGGGTAAAACTTACTTTGTTGGCCACTTGCTACACCATAAATAACTAATCTTCCGAAATAAGCTAAGCACTCTAACGTTTTATAAAAAACATCGCCACCAGCCATCTCTAAGGCAACATCTACACCTTTTCCGTTTGTAGCTTCAAGTACTTTTTGTTCCCAGCCTTCTTCTGTATAATTGATTAATACATCTGCGCCCATTTCTTTTGCTAGCTGTAATTTTTCGTCTGTACTTGCTGTAGCGATTACTTTACCGGCTCCAAAAAGCTTCGCTAATTGCACTGCTAAAGTCCCTAGACCACCAGCTGCAGCATGGACTAAAACGGTTTCTCCTGGTTCTAACATACCCATCGTTTTTAAAATATGGTAAGCACTTAATCCTTGTACGGGTAATGCAGCGGCTATTTTAAAATCCATCTCGTTCGGTAAAGGAATAATCGACCGCTCATCTGTCAAAGCAAAGTCTGAATATCCACCACATTCCAACATGGAAACAACTCGATCACCAATTTTTACTGAATTAACCTCATCTCCAATTTCCACTACGACTCCAGCAACTTCAGCACCAGGTACATACGGCAATGTAGTTTTGACTACATATTGATTTTCTCTTCGCGCTGTATCAGCATAATTGACACCTGCTGCATGCACTTCAATTAATACTTCATTCTCCTTAGGTACTGGTCTTTCAAGTTCTACTTTTTCTAATACCTCAGGACCACCAAATTGTTTAAATTGAATTGATTGCATCGTAAACTCCCTTTCAGTTTTTTATTTACCAGTAAAAATCGCTTTTCTTTTTTCTTTAAATGCAGCAACACCTTCTTGATGGTCTTCAGTTGCTACCATTAATGGCTGAGTAATTCTTTCAAGTTCTAGCATTTCATCTAATGTTGATGTGAAAGATTGGTTAATTAGTTTTTTCATCATCCCATTTGCTTTTCCAGGTCCTGCCGCTATAATATTTGCAAATTTTACTGTTTCTTCAGCTAAGTTTTCAGGTGGTACGAGTGTGTTAATCATACCTAGCTGATACATTCTTTCTGCAGGAACTGGCTCTGCAGTAAAGAAAAACTGTTTTGCTAAATAAGGACCGATTAACCTTGGTAGGAAATAAGAACCGCCTCCATCTGAGATTAATCCCACTTGAGAGAAGCTTAGAGCAAATTTACTATCGTCTGCTGCGATGATTAAATCACATGCTAAAGCCAAGTTAAAACCAGCACCAGCTGCAAAGCCATGTACTGAAGCAATTACAGGCTTTTCGATTTCACGAATCGTTTTAATAACTGTATTTAGGACTCCTATATGCTCATATACTGCATTTGGCGTGACGTTTCCCATCGTTTTAACATCTCCACCTGCTGAAAATGAACGACCAGCACCATTAAGTACAATTGCTTTTATTTCCGGATTCAGTTTTGCTTCATTAAGCGCTTCAGTAATACCATTCAACATTTCATAACTAAAAGAATTTAGACTTTCGGGCCTATTTAGCGTTAAAGTTAAAATCCGATCATTAACTTCTACTAATAAATGTTGTATATTCATTTATTCCACTCCTTTTATATGAATCTATTTAACTGCTAGATCATTGGCAATCCTAATCAGATTTTCTGCGAATTGGTCAAACTTTGCAAAACGTTGATCACTTGTTTGACCTGCTTTAAATCGATAGAAGATTTGTTGAACAATTACTGCTAATTTAAAAAAAGCGAAAGCCATGTAGTAATTAATGTTTGATAAATCTCTGCCACTTTTCTTTGCATATGCCTCAATAAATTGATTTCTTGTAATAAATCCTTCTTGAATCGTAACAGGTGGCTTACCTAATCCAAATTTTAATAAATCCGGATCATCATTTTGAATCCAATAGCATAAAGCGACACCTAAATCCGCTAATGGATCACCAATTGTTGCCATTTCCCAATCAAACAGTCCAATCATTTCTTTTAAATCGTGACTAAACATGGAATTATTTAATTTAAAATCATAATGAATAATTGATGAG
>NZ_NTZO01000249.1 GCF_002559405.1 Bacillus sp. AFS001701
ATTAAATTGGTTTTAGTTAAATTTAATAGGATTATCAAGAAACTTTTCTATTTCTTTAATTGAATTATCTAACTCAGATAATGTTACTTCAATTAACTCATTTTTTTCAAATTCGTTGTTTACCTTAACGGATTTTCCAAAAATAATCGTCGATTTCTTTCCTTTAAAGAATTCGGAAATTTTAGTTGGACCAGAATATGCTGCAGGTACCAGCGGCACCATACCTTTTAAAGAAATAGTTACTGCTCCTTTTTTTAAAGGCGCTTCTTCGTTAGTTCTAGTCCCACTAGGGAAAATCCCGATACATTTACCCTCTTTTAATAACTTTAGAGGAATTTTCAAAGTACTTGGACCAGGATTTTCTCTATTCACCGGAAAAGCATTAATAGATCTTAAAAACTTATCCGTAAACTTTGTCTGAAATAATTCCTTTTTTGCCATAAAGTGGACTTGGGTAGGATAAACTGCCAATGCTAACATAATAACATCAATCCAACTACTATGTGTACATGTAACAACATATTTGTCATTATCCGGTAAATTTTTCTTTCCTTCCACTTTTAATAAACGAAATACTTTAACAATCCAATAAAGAGAAGTGCTTATTAAATGATACATATTTTCCTCCGTATTGATTCTCCATTATTTTTCAGTTATATACTTTAACTTACTAAATTTTACCATAATTTTATTTGATTTTAGAAGTGAATATATTTTATTAACAAGTGTCAACATTAGTTCAAATATTCCTAATTAACTAAACGATTGCAAACTAAAAGAGACTCGGCATGGAGTCTCTTTGCAATTTCTACTAACTTACGATATTTATCGTGTGTATCCCCAAAGGGTTTGCTCAGCCATTTGAACTAAACATTTAGCAATCTATCCACCAACAGAACCATTAGCACGAGCAGTTGAATCTGGACCTAAATGAGTTTGTCTGATAAGTGATTATCAGATTGGTAATAGTTTGGCTAAATCGTAAATACAAGCACGTTTGCTATGTAGTTCTTTTAACCCTCAAACCTATAATTTAATAAGTAAATCTTCTTATAGCTAAGCTAACTACTTTTATTTCCTACAATTACAAATTTTAATCCCGGTTATTTTCTAAGCAAATGTTAGTACACCAAAAAAGGCGATGTAGGAACAACACCTAACCGCCTCCAATGTATTATTTTTTAATGTCTGCCTCAGTAACAACTTCATAACCGCCATGTGAAAGGAACTCTTGCAATGCTTGTAAAGCAGCTGTGCCTACCGCTGTATCCTGCTCTCCATTTCCACCGCTGATCCCCACGCCACCAATGACTTCCCCATTAACTACAATTGGAAATCCGCCTACAAAAATTGCAAATTTTCCATTTAGCATATGTTGTATTCCAAATGCTTCATTTCCCGGAAGGGCTGGTCCGTTTGGTTCTGTATTAAATAAATGAGTCGAGCGTTTATGCCCCGCTGCCGTATATGCTTTAGCAATAGCAATTTCAGGACCCGTAATACGAGCACCATTCATTCGTTCAAGTGCAATAACATATCCTCCGTCATCTACAATTGCAATCGTCTCTGGAACGTTAATATCCTCTGATTTTTTCTTAGCAGCTTCAATCATTACTTTTGCTTCATCTAGTTCTAATTTTAATATTTTTTTCATTTAAAATCCTCCTTTAGTAACCGATATAGACTGTTTTTATTTGTGTAAAGAATTCAAGTCCAACTCTACCTGACTCACGGAATGTAGAAGTACTTGAGCGTTTTACTCCGCCAAATGGTGCATTCATCAAATTACCTGTCGTTGTACGATTTACTTTAACTGTCCCTGCTTGAACATCTTTAGTAAATTGATGAGCGAGTTTCAAATTATTCGTAACAATCGATGCAGATAATCCATATTCAACATCGTTAGCAATTAAAACGGCTTCTTCATAGCTGTCGACTTCAATTACAGCAACAACCGGGCCGAAAATTTCTTCTTTAGCAATGCGCATATCGGGCTTTACATTCGTAAAGATCGCCGGTTCAATATAGTAGCCGTTTTCGTATTTTCCATATGCAAGCTGTTGGCCTCCATATTCAAGAGTAGCTCCTTCTTCTTTACCAATTCCTATATACTTCAGCACGTTTTTTAACTGCTTTTCATTTGCTAGAGGTCCAATAATGACACGATCGTCAAAGCCGTCGCCAATTTTTAAAGCACTTGTTTTTTCTACTAATTTCTGCACAAATTGTTCCTTTACTTCCTTCATTACAATTACACGACTGGTGCCTGTACATGCTTGACCAGTAAGGTGAAAGCCTCCATTCACGGTTAGGTTAACTGCTAAGTCTACATCTGCGTCATCCATTACAATTAAAGGATTTTTTCCACCAAGCTCCATTTGTGTTCTTGTAGTAAAGGATGTGTTTTTATGAATATGTTCCCCGGCACTAGTAGACCCAGTGAAAGTAACTCCTCGTATAGCAGGATGTTTAACTAAGATATCCCCGATATCGGATGAACTTCCTGTTACAAAATTGATGACTCCTTTTGGTATACCAGCTTCATGAAGCGCCTCAACGAGTCGATATGCAATTAAAGGTGTATCAGATGAAGGCTTGAAAACAACTGTATTTCCAGTAATTAATGCCGGAGCAATCTTTCTTGATGGTATAGAGATTGGGAAATTCCATGGGGTAATGACTGAAATAACACCAAGAGGCTCCCTTTCTGTTGTAACTCTCATATTTGGATCATCATTCGGGAACGTTTCCCCTGTAAAGCTTTGCCCTTCAATCGCATAATAACGAAGCGTTTCCGCTGAGCGAAGCACCTCCTGTTTGGCCGCGCTTATAACTTTTCCTTCTTCTCGTGTTAATTCCTCTGCTAGTTGTTCCACTCTTTGTTCAAGTATTGCTGCCGCCTTATTTAAAATAGCAGCACGTTTAGAAGGAGGAGTTTGAGCCCATGCAGGAAAAGCCTGGTGAGCTGCATCAATTGCTTGAATCACATCTTGTTCTGTCGAAGCTTGAAATGTGCCGACAATATCTTCCTTATTAGAAGGGTTTACGCTTTGGAACGTTTTATTATTTACTGACTCGATCCAACTTCCAGATATGTAATTTTTATAAGTTTCTAGTTTAGTAGTTAGCAAATTTATCATCCTTTCTGAACAAGATGGCAGTTCCCTAGATGGAAACTGCCATTTTATTTACTAATTATTATGCTTGTACTAGAGCACCTAAATCTTTTTCAAGATATTCTCTCCATAAGCCATCCATATACATGCGACGCATTTTTGCACCAGTACGAACTACTTCTAAGCAACGTTGTTGTAATTCAGGAGTATCAGCATGATCAAGTACAATTTTGTATCCACGCTCTCCATGAATTTCATCTGATACAATGTGTAAGTCGAAGAATTCAATCTCCTCATCTGTAAAGTTGTACTTCTCACGTAATGCTGGAGTTTGCTTACGATAAATGTCTGGAACTTGAGATTCAAGTCCTACAACTAATGCTGCAGTTGCTACTACGAAGTTTTCACGTGCTGCTACTGCAAAACACCAGCTTTGTAAACCTAGTGTTGTAGGAGCCATGTTGTTAGGATCCAATACGCGCTCACGAGTTGTTCCACAAGCTTCAGCAAATCGGATTAATAAGTCTGTATGACGATCGCCAGCGATTTCTTCTTCGTACATATTTTGCAATGTGAAATCTTTTGCATCTTCATATTTTGGTAAGTTTGGAGTGTTATGGTAGATATAAGCTAAGTAATCTGCAAAAGGTCCAACATAATGGTAATGATTTTCAGCCCAGCGAGCGAAGTGACTACGCTCTAATTTTCCTTCAGCCCATGCTACAGTAAAAGGTGCTTTTTGGCTGTGGTTCCCTTTAATCGCTTCTTCTAACTCCTTACGAAACTCATCTTTAGATAATAATCTAGTCATCCAAACTCCTCCTCCAATATGTTTATGTAGTTTAATAGTAGTTAAACAACGAAGTATACCAAATCACTTAAAACACTTATAAAAACTACTGAATACGAGTGATTTATTTGTATTTTGTATTTGGTATACCAACTAATCTTATAGTAACCCATTGTTTCGTATTTGTAAATATAATTTCACTTAATTTTCTAATTTTTCTAAATTTTAAAGAGATGCTCTACCATATAACGAGAGCGACAATGGTAGAGACTATTAAGCCTGTAGCAACAGGAAGTAAGTTTTTCCTAGCTAACTCTAAAACATTCACTCCACAAAAACTAGCAACCGCTACTAATGAGGACCACGCAATTAACGTTCCACCACCTGTCCACACAGATCCCATTTGACCGATTGCTCCTAGCGTTCCAGGCTCCATACCAACCCCAGGTGCCAACGCTCCTGATAAAGCTCCCACTAGCGGTAATCCAGAAAAACCTGAACCCTCTAACCCAGTAATTGCTCCAGTAATTAAGAGACCAAACGCCGTTAAAACCGAATTATGTGGAATGATTGATTGACCAGCCTGAACTAAATCAACTAAGAATGCTGGCTTTGCTACATTTTCTCCTAAAGAAAAAATGGTACCACTAAAGTCTGAACTGCCTAAGAAGAAGAATGCTGCAATCGGAATAACTGGTCCCATTGCACGAAATGCAAATACGAATCCTTCTGTAATATGCTCACTAATTTTATCAAGAGCTTGTAAACGACGGAACGCTACACATGTTACTACTAACAACATAGTCGCAACACCACCGATAAATGCTGCACCGTCTCCTCCTTCAAAACCACTCATTTTACCATTACCGATTTTCGTTGAAAACATAAATATGATAACTGCTAGTAGTGATAGTGGGACTAATATAGCAAAGATTTTACCCCATTTTTCACGCTCTCTATCATCTATAGTTGCTTCTGTTGCAGCAGCTATCTCGTTTGCAGAAGAGTTTTTGTTTACAAGTGACTGTAAATGTTGCAATGAAGCTTCACTTTCTGATTTACCGATTGATTTGCGTTCAGTAAAGTAAGTAATCGCGATTGCAACTCCCCCTGTAATTAAAGAGAGAATCATGACCTTACCTGACACAGCTGATGTTTGAATACCTGCTGATTTTGCAGTAAGCATTGGAGCGATCTGCATAATATAGTCGGATGATAAAGCCATACCTTGTCCTGCAATAGAAACAACCATGGCACAAGCAATTGGCGATAAACCAGCACGAATAGCCGCAGGTACTAATAACGTACAAATAAGCGGAACGGCAGGAGTAGGCCAGAAGAATAAAGAAATGACGTATGTGACAACTAATAGAACAGCAAAAGCAATATGTCCGTTTTTCATTACCTTTTGCATCGGAGCAATCATTCTTTCATCTGCACCAGTATCTTTTAAGGAATGTAATAAAGCCACCATAAAAGTGATGATTAAAAAGATCGTAAATAGCTCCTTTGCTGCTACCAGATTTGCGTTGAACAATGCTTGAAAACCACCAACAACTGATCCCTTATAAGCAACAGAAACAAGAAAGGTTCCAATGATGGTAGGCAATACAACCCCTTTTCGAAACAGCATAGTCACAATTACAACAAGTGTCATGATACCATAAAGCCAGTGAGCAACAGTTAAATCCATAAACCCCACCCTCTCATTTATAGGTACTTACAACTTACATTCTTCTTCTAGATGTAAAAGCTTTTGGAGTTCGTTTGAAAGGTTTTCGAGTGCTTCACCTACAATCTTTTCCCCTATTGCGAAACTTGCTTTCGTTGCATCCCCAATGCAACCATTAGTCGTCATCTCTTCGTATCGATAAAACCCTTGAATAGCTTTACCAGGTCGTAGCTGCTTCCATCTACCTTCGTTTTGGATACTTCCTTTAGTAATTTTATTTGGTCTAATTAAATGAGGAGCCAAGTAAAGTGCTTCTGACACTTCTCGTTCACAGCTGTGACCGAACAATGGCGAGTGAATAGATTCTGAGATTGAAAGTTTGGCAGATGCAGTCGTTTTAGCATAATAGATTTCTGAACCTAGCTCTTCTGACAACATGGTGCAAGCAACATTTAAAGTTGACTGATTGCCACCGTGAGAATTTAATAATAAAAATTTTTGAATACCATGTTGTTTAAGAGATACGATCATATCTTTTAAAATTGCTATAAGCGTAGTCGGTTGCAATGAAATGGTTCCTGGAAAGTTTAAATGATGGTGCGAGACTCCCATATTAACAGTAGGCGTTACAATTACATGAGGATACATTTTTTCAGCTAATTTTTCAGCCATTTTCTCAGCTAGTACAGCATCACAGCTTTCAACCATGTGAGGGCCATGCTGTTCGTGTGCACCAATTGGAATTATTGCTAGTTTTACAGTATGTAGTGCATCCTTTACTTCTTCCCAAGTCATCTCAGTTAACAAGTATGATTTCATATTTTCACCCCCTTTCATAGTTGTATCCGCTTACAAAATCTTTCACTTTCGTCCTATGAATTCAACCTTTAAATTAAAGAGGTATTTTGTATACCTAAAATGATGCAAAAAATTACTGTGCATTTACTGGCTTTGCAACTTTCGGTATTGAGGCGTTTATATTTTCTTGTGAAAGGACAATATCATCTTTGATGGTTAACTGACAGCATAATCGAATGCCTTCTTCAACCTTCTCACCTAGCATTTTCTGCTCTTTCCAGTTTGGCGGATCAAGCTTTTCGGCACCTTCTAGCACTCTACATGCACATTTTGTACATTTACCCATCCCGCACCCGTATTTCAGTTTCGGGAATTGACGGATGCCTGCCAACACTACTAAATTCGCGTGATCACGCACTTCTTGCTCAATAATTTCTCCTTCTACATGCAAGCGTACTTTTGGCATATGTATCCCTCCAGTATAATTTTCTTAAAATTTCAAAAATTTAATCTGATTATAATTCGAATTTTTTAGAAAGTAAATACTATTATTTATTTGGAAAACTTTAACATTGAGTGTTTTTTCTATTCAATAAAACTATTTATTATAACCATTAATTGTTTTTATCAAAAATTCAGAAAATTATATTGATTAATATTTTTTTCTGTATTACACTATGAATAGAAATTTGGTATACAAAATACCTAGTGCTCAGTACTACATAATTAGATGAGGAGTGTGCAAAGATGGGTAAGTATATTGTTTTGACAAATAAAGACACGTTTCAAACTATTGTAGATAACGAAGGATTAAAGGCAATCGAAACATACCACTTCTACTTTTTTAACGAGCTAAAAGCTAAATACACAATTGCCGAAGTGTTAGACGACAAAATAAAAATTAAACTTTACGAAAAGTATGAAGGAAAAGAATACGTGAATGATATTCGCGTAAAATTCTTTGAGACATTTGAAACGATTGAAGCAGCCCAAGAAGAGTTATACGAAATAGTAAAAGCTCAAGGAAACAGCGAGGACTCTCAGCATTCCAAATTAGTGAAGTCAGACATACTAACTGTATAGATTACATAGAAATAGCACTGATCCAGTGCTATTTCTTAATTTTACAAATAAAAAAAGACAACGATCATACTGTTGTCCCTTCGATTTCTCTAAATAAGCCACTCTAAACCAAACAAATAAAACATTACAATGAGTAAATAACTAATTGTATAAGGTATATTCCAATTCGATACTTTAAAGGAGCTTTCTTTAACGATGCTCGACATTAATCCAATCGTTGCATTATATGGCCCTACTAAAAATGCAGAAATGGCTCCGGCAAGTAATGACACGGTTAAAATATACGGTGAAATATCTAAGCTTTGTGGATCAAGCGCTTCAGCCATTAACGTCAAGGTTACTGCAGGATGTAGCCCTGTAAACGCAAATGCTAACGGAATTAATGGTAATAGAATTAAAAATACCTCTGGTCCTACAATACCTTTAAAATGAGTGACTGCTAAATTTACAGTTTCATTTATATTTGTACCTTTTACAACGGAAATAAAAAAGCCAGCTGACAAAAAGATAAAAAATTGATCTTTCATTTTAAAGGAATAGGAATGAAAATATTCCTTTAAACTATGTAAAAATGCTTTTTGTTGCTTTATGAAAACAGACCAAGCAAGAGCAAACGGAATTACTAGAATTGATACGATAATCACAAAAGAATACGAAAAAAGATGTTCTGCAAATGATATGATGAGATTGAATAGAATAATAGCTAAGAAAATATGAAAAACTTTTCTTTTAGGAGCTACACCTTCTAGTGAAGCAGCAGTTTCATCTTTTACTAAATCATTTCTATGTCCTTTCGTAACACTTTTCCGAGAATTCCTTGACGCCAATACCCAATCTAACACAATCCCCAATATACTTAACGGTAATACATATGGCAAAATAGATATCCATCTTACCCCAGTTACGCCAATTACGATACCTACGATTGGTGTAATTGGAGCCCATAGTAGAGGCATAGCAAATCCATGTGTAATAGCTCGACTCATAAATCGCTCTTCTTTTTTTATAGAAAAAAGACTTAAGGATGGTTGAATAGAATAGTAAGTCATTGGTAGAGTTGCCAAGTTCATAAACATACTTAAAAAGTAGGATATTCCTGATGTCATTATGTACAACTGGCCAGATGTGTTTACTTTCTTCTGTATGATCGTTTGAATGCCCTTTGCATATCCTCCCAGTTTAACCGGAAAACCTAATATTGGAATTACTGCAAACATAGTAAGCAAATCCAGCATTGGACCAAATGAAAGAATATATTCTTTTATACTCATATTGCTTCTCCAAAGAAGAATACATCCTATAAGTAAAAATATACTCCCTATTGTTCTAACGAGCGATTTAACTGTAAACATCGTATAAAGAACAATAAAGGCACATAAAGAAGAAATAA
This sequence comes from Bacillus sp. AFS001701, assembly GCF_002559405.1. Lineage (GTDB taxonomy): Bacteria > Bacillota > Bacilli > Bacillales > Bacillaceae_G > Gottfriedia. The sequence goes on from NZ_NTZO01000249.1 coordinate 8,850, forward strand.
AAAATTGTAAATCCCAATGGAACAAGGAAGAAAATAAATATAAAAAAATTACCAATCCAAACAAATACTTCAACATTGTATCACCTTCCTCTCTTCAACCTCGGTATACCAAAAGGCATTAATTAGTCTATTTTACAAGAAATTATACCACAATTACCTAGTTTTGGTATACAATTTTATCTTTTTCTGTTTTCCACTGAAAAGATCGGTATAAGTTTAGGTGAATACATGTTGAGCTTTGACTTTAATAAGTTATTTCTTTTTAATTTACTTTAAACTTTATAAAATTAACTAATTGCTTAAAAAAAAGCACAATCTTTATCAAGTTTAAACGTTATTATATTCAATTTCCAATATGTTTAACCATGTCAAAGGAGTGCACAATTTTAAAAACCTTACCGCATTTTCGATAAGGTTTTTAAATTGCCTTTTTAAGAGTTTCTCACTTGAATTAATTTACATAAAAAAAAGAGATAATGAATGTATCAATCCCCTTATTAATGTAAAAGATAAAATTAAGGGAGGTGTCTTATAATGGCAAAAGATGTACTTTGCGAAGTTGATAACTGTAAATATTGGGCTTCTGGAAACAAATGTAGTGCGGATTCCATTTATGTTGTGAGCCATAAAGGGAAACAAGCTAAAAACAATGCTGAAACAGATTGTAAAACATTTGAAGCTGGAATGTAATTGTCTTAAGGGTAACCTACTTAGAAGGTTGCCCTTTCTTATTTATAGTATTGATAATAACTATCATTTTCATTCAAATTTATTCCAATTATTTTATATTATTTACATCTTGATTTTGATTTGTTTCAATTATAATCATTATTCAATGGCTACATATCAAAAAAATTATCCCTTTCAACTTTACACACTCTTAATGCGAAGGATTCATACCAATCTTTTTTCCCATGTTCTTGAGCAACTTTGTGAGCTGCGTGCTCTTTCCATGTCTTAATAGCATCCAATGACTCCCAATATGAAACCGTTATCCCCATCTCAAGATCACGAGCGCTTTCAACTCCTAGGAATCCTTGTTGACTCGATGCTAATTTAACCATTTTTTCAGACATCTTACTATACCCATTATCCCCATCCGTTCTTTTAGAACAAAAAATTACAGCATAATATGGAGGATTTGGCGTTTTTGCAAATGAACTCATTTTTATCCCGTTGCCAAAAACTTATAAAAATCAATAAAAAACGATTATTTTTATAGATTTCGTTTATTTCCCTTTTCTACGTGTCCGATTTTGC
>NZ_NTZO01000070.1 GCF_002559405.1 Bacillus sp. AFS001701
TTAAACCATTTTACTTTACCTTGTTCCATTTTTGTTTCCTCCTAGTGCGTTTTACATACGTTATAATAATTCAATCTTAACATTAAATGTAAAGATAATCAAATTCACCTAAATATTGGTGAAATTACATATTTATTATGTCAATTTTTACTTAATTCTTAGTCACTAATTTTAAAAATAAAAACACTAACTAAAAAAACCATTTTCTTATTGACATGACTTATTTATTACTGGTAAAATATTTATTTTGACAAAAAAATAATAAGTGTTATGCTTATATAGATTCATAATTAAATGGGGGTGTAATAATGTTTGAAGTTGGTGATAACATCTTTTATCCAATGCAAGGAGCAGGTGTAATCGAATCTATTCAAGAAAAAGAAGTACAAGGTGAAATACAGCAGTATTTTATTATAAGATTACTAATTAAAAAGATGGATATGATGATTCCAATTTCAAAAATGAATAATTCAAGAATTCGAATGGTCGTTGATTCAAATACACTCGACAATATATTAATAAATTTCCATAATGGAGAATCTGATCGTTCTCTATCATACAAACAAAGATATAAGCTAAATACTGAGAAAATGAAAACAGGTAATATTGAAGAAGGCGCAGAAGTAGTACGTGATTTAATGCGTATAGATAAAGAAAAATCTCTTAATTCAAGTGAAAAACAAATGTTAGGAAACGCAAGTAAAATTTTTATAAGCGAACTTGAATTAGTTAAAGGGATATCAGAAAGTCAAGCCAAAGAACTATTATTCGGGTAAAAAATATTTATTTCAACTTACAAAGGAAGATTACAGAATTTCAAATTTTCAAATCCTGTATGAAACGATACCTCTTATATAAGACATTAGCCCCGTTCAATCTATGCTAGTGTTCCTACTTTTTAAATTCCATTTTGAATATAATGTTACTAATTTTAAAATTAAATTAAACCATTATATATTGAATATCTGAAATCGAGTATCTATTTCATATTCAACTTGTTCACCAACAAAAAAAGCATCCAATTTATTTGGATGCATATTTAAGTATTCCGCTTAAAAAGAGTGAATCTTCTAACTGTGTGCACTCTTTTAGTTTGATTAATCCATCTAGTTCTAGTTCCTTAGCTAGTTTTTCGATCATATTTGTATCATTTTCCAAGGAATTTTTAATGTCGAATATAAAGAAATTTCCTCTTGTTGCAAGTCGAAGGTTCTTTAATAGATTTTCCTTACTCATTTTCACATCTCCCTTCTAAATTAGATAATTCGACACAGAAGAGGTGTTATCCTGTAAATTCAATTAAATTACAAAGTATTTGTAGGATGATTATTTTATCTTCGAGTATAACGTTAATAATTCTCACACACTTTCACTATACAATTACACATAGCATAGTGAATAAAATTAACTTAATGAAGGTATAAAATGAATGTTGTGTATTCATTTTTTATAGGCTATAATTCTTTAAACCATTTCTTTACCCGAGCTCCACGATTAATTAACCCCCTAATCAATGAATAGGGGGTTTTTATTTTTATTAGAAAAAAAAAGTCAGATTCTATAAATAGAATCCGACTTTTTTAATTATGCTTTTTTAACGTTAGTTGCTTGTGGTCCGCGTTGTCCTTGTTCTACATCAAATGTAACTGCCTGACCTTCATCTAATGATTTAAATCCGTCAGTTTGAATTGCTGAGAAGTGAACGAATACATCATCACCATTTTCACGCTCGATGAATCCAAAACCTTTTTCTGCATTAAACCATTTTACTTTACCATGTTCCATTTTTTATTTCCTCCTTATGTGCTTGAACACATTTAATGTTTATATAATACCAATTTAATGGAAGATAATCAAATTCTCATCTAAAAAAATAGGTCTTTTCACTTATTTAATTGGAAATTAAAGGGTTTTTTTAAATATTTTATTAGAAATCATAGTTTATGGTAGCTACGAAAAAGAGGAATAATCGTGACAGCAGTTCATAACCATTGGTTGTTTGATAAACCACGTTTAATGTATATGCATTGGGAGAATGTTAATTTAGATCCAGTTGAATTTACAAGAGTTAGTTTTGAGGCAGCAAAAGAAGCAGGTCTTTTTTAGGATACTTACTTTAAATTGAGGGATTAAAATTATATAGAGTATGTAATCAATAAATGAAATAAAAAAAGCAAATGGACAGTTCACCACTGATCCGTTTGCTTTTTTTAATTTAGTTCAATTTTTTCAACAACTACATCATGAATTTTTTTTAGGGAGTACTGCGATCATCGGATAAAATTCCGTAGTCATAATCCCAGCAATCACGGCTGGATCTTCTTCGATAAGTTTTGGGACTTGAGCTTCATTTTCTACTTCAATTATCGCAATTCCATGAGGTGAAGAAGGATTTCGAACCGGTCCAAACACTAGAGCAATTCCTTGGTTTTGTTTTTCTGTCCAATAAGCAATATGTTTTCCCATACTATTCCGTTCTTCTTCTGTCATGTCCTGTTGAAAGGTTGTTCTTGGGGGAATAGATTTTAGCAAAAAGTGTATCTTTACCGAATCATTAATTGGTGTGTTATCTGCCATCCTTAATTTACCTCCATTCATCTTTACCATCAATTATTTCACAAATTACTTTTGAATACACTTCACAATTTAAGATAGATGACATTACTGAATAATTTAAGAGATACAGTAGAAAATATCCTATTGTCTTTTTTATTAATAATTTTTAATTGTACAAATGAACAATAAAGATTTATTATTAGTTTACAATGTAAACAGTTTATAAAGTAAACTAATGTAAGGGGTGAGATGATGCCAGATTTTCAACAAGCAATCGATTTAACAAATTCGTTTGTTTCAATTGCGCGACAACTAAAAAGAATAAACTTACAAACTGCAACTAAACTTGGAATAACCTTCCAACAGTTAATTATCCTCAATTCAATTCGAAATAATGAAGGTTTATCACAAAAGGAACTAACTGAACGAATTAGGACTGCTAAAAGCAGAGTGAGTCTTAGTATTGATGAGTTGGAAAAGAAAAATTATGTAAAAAGAGAAACGTCAGTTATTGATCGCAGAGAAACTCAATTATTTTTAACGCCCGATGGTGAAGAATTATGTCTACGCTATCGCGAGGAATCAGAAGCATATAAGAGTTTAGCAAATTCACTGGAACAATTTTCACAGGATGAGATTAATATACTTATAGACATGCAAAAAAAAATTTTAACTGATTTATCAAATGAACAAACTAATTGTTCGAAATAAGGAGGTCGTTTAATTATGTCAGGATGGGGTGGTGGACCTCCGATGGGTCCTCATGGTTTTGGGCGAATGAAATATGATAAAAACGCACAAAAACCAAATATATCAAAGGCAATACTACTTAGAATTGCAAAATATTTTATTCCGTATTGGAAGCAAACAACACTTGTCGTGCTTATTTTATTAGTTACTTCAGTACTAGGCATTTTACCGCCAATCATCATTCAACATATAGTTGATACTGCCTTACCAAATAAAGATTTAAGTCTCCTAATCTATCTCGTACTTGCCTCTCTTAGTACTACGATTATTTCAGAGTTATTGGGTGTGTGGCAAAATTATTTAAATGCATATGTTGCCCAAAAAATTATTTACGATATGAGAAACCAAATGTATCTTCATTTACAACAAATGCCATACCAATTTTATTCGAACGTTAAGCAAGGTGAAGTGATCACCCGAATGACGGCTGATATTTCTGGTGTTAAAGCTGTATTTGATAGTACGATTGTGAGTTTCGCTAATAATCTATTTATTCTTATTTCTACCGCTACCACATTGTTAATAGTGAACTGGAGGCTTGGAATACTAGGATTAATCATTGTACCATTATTTATTCTACCGACTCGTAAAATGGGGAGTGTTCGCTGGAGTATTGCAAAACAGACACAGGAAAAAACAAGTGAGCAAAATCATATAATTCAAGAAACATTAAATATAAGTGGTTATTTATTAATGAAGCTTTTTACAAAGGAACAAAGCGAATTTAAAAATTTTGATGACATTAATGTACAGGCTACTAATCTTAAAATAAAGGAATCTATGGCAGGTCGCTGGTTTATGATGATTTTATCAACCTTTACTAGCATCGGCCCAATGCTCATCTATTTATATGGTGGATATTTATTTATTCACGGTCAGATTACAGTTGGGGCTATTATTAGCTTTGTTGCTTTACTTGGTCGTTTATACGGGCCGGTTGGACAATTAACAAATCTTTATGTAAATATTACAAGTTCAATCGCGTTATTTGAACGTATTTTTGAATATTTTGATATGAAATTAACGATTAAAGATCGTGATGATGCGACTGAAATGAATGTTACGCATTTAGATATTGAATTTAACGATGTATCATTTTCCTATCAGAAAGATAAAACGGCTTTGCAAAATATTTCCTTTATTGCTCCATCCGGTACTATGACAGCATTAGTTGGACCTAGTGGCGCAGGTAAAACAACCATTACCAATTTAATTCCACGTTTGTATGATTTTACATCAGGTTCAATCAAAATTGGAGGACGTGATATTAGAGAGTTCACGCTAGAATCATTACGGTCTCATATTGGACTTGTTACACAGGATAGCTATTTATTTAATGGAACGATTAAAGAAAATTTATTATATGCAAGCCCTGATGCATCAGATGAAGAAATTACGAATGCTTGTAAGGCTGCATATATTCATGATTTTATAATGGATTTACCAAATGGTTATGAGACTATTGTAGGAAATCGAGGTATCAAACTTTCAGGAGGCGAAAAACAAAGAATTTCAATCGCTCGTGTATTATTGAAAAATCCTGAAATCATTATTCTTGATGAAGCAACTTCATCATTAGATACTTTATCTGAATTTTATATTCAAAGTGCAATACAAGGATTATTAAAAAATAAAACCTCCATTGTTATTGCTCACCGACTCTCAACCATTATGGCCGCGGATCACATCATTGTGTTAAAGGATGGTCAAATTGTTGAGGAAGGCAAAAATGAAGAATTGTTAATGCAAAATGGATTATATAAAGAATTATACAATAAACAATTTGGCAGAAAAGCAATCGCATCTACTGAATAGAAAAAAGCACAGATTAATGTCTGTGCTTTTAGACTGTTGACAAACGCTTGCTTTCTTCGTTGCTTCGCCTGTCTGCGGTGCTCATTACCGTCATAGGTAACTCCGCTCCTCACCATTCTTCGCGCCTCGAAAGACAAGCGCTTGCAATCAGTCTGAAAATCAGGTTTTTTGTACTTTGTCTACAAATTGAAAAAAAGTACAGATCTATTTCTGTGCTTTTTTATTTTATTTAAATTCATTTTTTGTTAATCCGATTTTATTACATAGTCTTCCTACTTTAATTATACCATAAAAAAAATGGCCAAAATAGACTTTATCTTCTTATTTTCTACTGATAAAATCAATAGACATTAAAGGTTAGGAGAGATGTGGAATGAATTCTTTAGTTCTCGATTTCCAGGAGATTGATAAAAACCAACTTTTACTCGTTGGCGGAAAAGGATTAAATTTAGGTGAGTTATCAAAAATTCCAGATATAAAAGTACCAGAAGGATTTTGTATTACAACAGCGGGTTTCCAAAAAGCCATCGAACAAAACGAATCTTTTCATGCTTTATTGGATCAACTAACAATGCTAAAAGTAAATGATCGAGATCAAATTCGTGAGATTAGCAGGAAAATACGAGAGATTATTTTAGAAGTAGCAATCCCTTCCGATGTTGTGAATGCAGTTTCTACCTATCTCTCCAATTTCGGCGAAGAAATTGCATACGCTGTACGTTCAAGTGCAACTGCTGAAGATTTGCCACATGCCTCTTTTGCTGGCCAACAAGACACTTATTTAAATATTATTGGTAAAGAAAATATCTTAAAACATATTAGTAAATGTTGGGCTTCATTATTTACGGATCGCGCGGTAATCTACCGTATGCAAAATGAATTTGACAACTATCAAGTTTATCTATCCGTTGTTATTCAAAAAATGGTTTTCCCACAGGCTTCAGGGATATTATTTACTGCTGATCCCATTACTTCTAATCGAAAGGTACTATCAATTGATGCAAGTTTTGGACTTGGAGAAGCTTTAGTTTCTGGTTTAGTATCGGCCGACTGTTATAGGGTACAAGATAATAAAATCGTTGATAAGAGAATCGCAACGAAAAAATTGGCTATTTATGGTCGAAAAGAAGGGGGAACAGAGTCACAGCAGATTGATCCACAAAAACAAATCACTCAAACACTTACTGATCAACAAATTTTACAACTAGCACAAATTGGTAGACAAATAGAAGCTTATTTCCGATGTCCACAAGATATCGAATGGTGTTTAGTAGACGATGCATTTTATATTGTACAAAGTCGTCCAATCACAACTCTATATCCGATTCCTGAAGTGGATGATCAAGAAGATCACGTCTATTTGTCTGTCGGACATCAACAAATGATGACGGATCCAATCAAACCATTGGGATTGTCGTTTTGGATGTTAACGTCTAGGGCACCTATGCGTAAAGCTGGAGGTAGATTATTTGTTGATATCTCTCAAAATCTTGCTTCACCGGACAGAAGAAAAATGTTTATAGAAGCCATTGGAAAATCTGATCCGCTCCTAAAAGACGCTCTGTTAAAGATTGTAGGACGAGAGGATTTTATAGAATCATCACCTGTGAATCAAGCGCCGACCCCAACTAGAAATGATCAAACACAATCGTCGTCGAGTTTTAAAGCACTGATTGAAAACGACCCAACAATTGTATCTGATTTGATTAAGAAAAACGAAACATCAATCGAAGAATTAAAAGAAAACATACAAATGAAATCAGGTTCAGATTTAATGGATTTTATTTTAGAAGATCTTCAGAAATTACGAGAGTTATTATTTGACCCACGAAGTTCGGCAGTGTTTATGTCTGCTATGAATGCTACAGAATGGATTAATGAAAAAATATACGAATGGTTAAATGAAAAGAATGTAGGAGATACCATTACACAATCTGCACCGAATAATATTACTTCAGAAATGGGTCTAGCACTAATGGATGTCGCTGATGTCATTCGTCCTTATCCAGAAGTAATCAATTATTTGCAACATGTAGAAGATGATAACTTTTTGGATGAATTGATTAAATTTGAAGGTGGACAGGAAACAAGAGATGCAATTGATGATTATCTGAGAAAATATGGAATGCGATGCACTGGTGAAATTGATCTAACTAGAACACGTTGGAGTGAAAAACCAACTACACTCGTCCCAATGATTCTTAGTAACATTAAAAACTTTGAGCCGCATGAAAGTAGACGGAAATTTGAGCAAGGGCTAGAAAAAGCATTGCAAAAAGAACAAGAGCTTATAGTACGATTGTTAAAATTACCGGATGGTAAACAAAAAGCGGAAGACATAAAGGAAGTTATTAGTTTAATCAGGAATTTCATTGGATATCGTGAATATCCAAAGTATGGAATGATTAGTCGCTATTTTGTGTATAAGTTAGCTTTATTGAAAGAAGCTGAACAACTTGTTAAAAATAATGTCATTTCTGAAGTAGAAGATATATTTTATCTTACATTTGAAGAACTTCACGAAGTCGTTCGAACAAAAAAACTAGATTACCAAGTCACTAATAAACGAAAAGACGAGTACAAATTATATACTAAACTAACACCTCCACGAGTTTTAACCTCTGATGGTGAAATTATTGTAGGTGAATACAAACGCGAAGATCTTCCACCTGATGCGATTGTAGGTTTAGCTGTTTCTTCAGGTGTAATCGAAGGAAGAGCACGTGTTATTTTAAATATGGAAGATGCAAACTTAGACGAGGGTGACATATTAGTTACTTCATTCACTGACCCAAGTTGGACACCTTTATTTGTTGCAATAAAAGGACTGGTCACTGAAGTTGGTGGTCTAATGACACACGGAGCGGTTATCGCAAGAGAATATGGCTTACCAGCAGTGGTCGGTGTAGAGAATGCTACCAAACTGATAAAAGACGGGCAAAGAATTCGTGTTCATGGAACAGAAGGATATATTGAAATAGTATAATTGTTGAATACAAAAGCCGTTTTCCAAATGTGGAAAGCGGCTTTATTTTTATTGAAATAAATAACAATTTAGGCAATTACTGCAAAATTTTGTTGTATAATAGTCTAAATATAAAGTAACGAGAGGGGAAGATCATCATGCTTTCATTTATTTTAGTTGTATTAATGCTATTTTTAATACCAGGACCGGCTGTAATTTTAACATTATCCCAAACAATGAAAGGTGGGAAATGGAATGGTATCTTAACAGGCGTTGGGATTGCTGTCGGTGATTTAATTCATACATGTGCATCCGTCTTTGGACTTTCTGCCATTTTAATGACTTCTGCATTTGCTTTTGAAATCGTTAAATATTTAGGTGCAGCTTATTTATTTTATTTAGGAATCACTGCTATCATAAAAAAATCGAAAAATAGTAAAAAATCAACTGAACAAAAAGAAGTAAATAGTAAACTATCCTTTCGTCAAGCAGTGCTGATCGAAGTGTTAAACCCGAAAACTGCACTATTTTTCTTAGCTCTTTTACCTCAATTTGTTCAACGCAATGGACATCCGGTATTCATTCAACTTTTAACTCTTGGTTTGACATTTGTATTACTTAGTATTTTGTACACAACTTTACTAGTGCTTTTATCAAGTGTAATCGGTAAAAAGATCTTTAGTAAAAAAACAAAAGGTCCAAAATGGATGGGGAAAGCGATTGGGTTAGTTTATATTGGATTAGGTTTAAGAGTTGCTCTCCAAACACAATCGTAACAGTTTATTAATATTCAATTTAAAAAGGAGGCCGATGGCATCCTTTTTCTTTCGCAAGTTATTTTTGTTTTATCATTTTTTTAGACATGCAAGATAAATAAGAATCTATTATATGCGTTTTAGTTTTTATAGTTGAAACCTTATGTAAGAAAAAAGGTGTGTTCTAATGATTAATTTTGAAAAATTTATCTATCCAGCAATAATGAAACAAGAAGTAGATGGAGATTTTGGTGTTTATTTTCCAACTTTCTTTCCTAAACATGGTTGGGAGATACCTTTATCAAATGGCAAAACAAAATTTGAAGCGATCAAAGAGGCAAAGAAAGAATTGGCATTTAGCTTAGCAGGAATCTTAGATGATAATGAATCCATACCAAAGCCAATACCAATTCAAATAGAGTCAATTTCAAATGGTATAGAGTTAATTGAAGTAGAAACCTCGTTCCAACCATATTACGATGAAATAAAGCAGCATTTAATAGGTCGCCATTGGCATATGACTTTTTTCATTGAAGAACATGAAGAGGAAATTGAGGCAATAGCCTATAAAAACAATCATGGTCTTTGGGATATCCTTTTTGAAGATTATTCTAAGGCCGAGGAAAAACTATTTTTCAATTCTTCGTATAAGAAACTTTCAGAACATCCTAAGTGCATAATTCTTTTTTCAGCTAAATTGCGAGCTGAAGCTCAAGTGAAATTTAATCAATTCGTTCAAAATGTTATCTTAAAATACCGTACTAAAAAAGAATGGGAAGAAAGAAGAAAATTACGATTAAATATGGAACAAAATTTTAAACAATCAATTCTACAAATAATAGATGATAAAGGAAAAAATGGTGAGATAACTGAAGGTGAAGCTTCAATATTAAAGGAAATAAACCTAAAAAGCTAGAAATTAGATTAAACAAAAATAAGGAGCTGACTGTTCAGCTCCTTAAACATATAAGGTTGTTTTTATTCACTCAAAATACAAATGGTAATGGTTTTTACACCCTGGATTAAAATCAGATTCACATTTAGGACATTTGTAGTTACAATCTTGATATTCTTGAATTGCTAATTCCTCATGACAGTTCCCACAAAGAATTGCTTTTGTTTGCCATTCATCTTTACCCCAGACTTTTGGTTCATGATTAGTGTTTTCCTCATGGCAATAATAACATCCATAGTATGTATCACAGCACTTGAATTTGATGGCTATGATATCTCTTGCTGTATGGTAATGTTTACAGCGTGTATGTAGATCGATTGAACCGATTACTTTCATATGTTTACCTCTCCTTATACTTCTTACTGCTTCATGATTTTTTAATTTTGTTTTACGATTTCGAATAAGACAGCTAATCCGATTCCACCACCACTTCCAATTGCAGCGACTACATAATTTGAATCTAAATTTTTTCTTCTTTGTACTTCATAAAAAAGTCTTGTGACCATGATGCTTCCAGAAGCTCCATATGGATGGCCAATCGTTAATGCTCCACCATTACTATTTAACTTGGAAGTAGGGATGGAAAGTTCTTTTGAACAGGCTAGTACTTTTGAAGAAAAAGCCTCATTTATTTCATAAAGTTCAATATCTGCAACTGTTAATTTGTTTCTGCTTAATAAATCTTGAATAGCAGGGATTGGTGCTGCACCTGGATAATTAGGATGACCCCCAGAAACTTGACTATCCACAAATCGTAAAACCGGCTTTAAACCATTTTTTATCGCTTCATTTTCTTCCATAATTAAAACAGCGGAGGCTCCATCATGAATGCCACAACTGTTTGCCGCTGTGACTGTACCGTTCTTTTTAAAGACAGGTTTTGCTCTTTTTAAAAGTTCTTCCATCTTTCTTTTTTTGAAAAATACTTCATCTTGGTCGAAATCACTAACTGGAATAATCTCTTCATTGATTTTCCCATTATGATGAGATTCCCAGCTTCGTGTATAACTTAATAATGCATATTGATCTTGAGTTTCTTTTGAAATGCCATATTTTTCAGCTACATTTTCCGCTGCAATCCCCATATCAGGATCACCAATTTTGTCAGGTGCAAATCTTGCTCTAGTAGGAAATGGGGAGGTACTAGTACTTTCAACTCCTCCAGCAAGATAGCAAGTTCCAGCTCCACCCTGGACTAAGTAACAAGCCATTCGAATCGCTTCTAATCCTGCACTACATTGACGATCAATGGTGATTCCTGGGACTGTAAGAGGAAGATCCGCTTCCAATGCAGAAACTCGAGCGATATTTCCCCCTGGGCCAACAACATTTCCTAAAATGACGTCATCAATCTTTTCATCTAACCCATCTGCTAAATACTTAAGCAATGGGGCAGTAAGCTCATGTGGTTGAAAATCTCGTAAAATTCCACCTTTTTTTCCGATAGGTGTTCGCTTTGCTTTGACAATGACAGCTCTATTAATTGTTAATCACCTGCATTTCGATTTGTTTAATTAACTCTGCGCGTGCGATCTTTCCGCTAGTCGTATACGGCATTTCATTTTGAAAAAACCATTTACGCGGAATTTTATAAGCTGATAAATGTGTCTTGCAAAATCGTTTTAACTCAAACGAATTAGATTTACCTTTGATCACTGCAACAACAATCTGGCCCCAATACGGGTTTGAAAGACCAACGACTGCAACTTCCTCAACATCCGGATGAAGTGAAATAACCTTTTCGATTTCTTCAGGAAATATATTAATTCCTCCGTATAGAATCATATTTTTTTCACGCCCGTTTATTGTTAAAAAACCATCTTTATCAATATAGCCCATATCATGAACTGTAGCCCAGCCGTCATCATCTTGAATTGAATGAATGGTTCTTTCATTTTCTTCAAAGTATCCATTTATTAAATACTTACTTTTCACATATATTTTTCCAGTTTCATTCGGTTCAGCTAACTCTTGGTCTGGTCGACGAATTTGTAACTCCACTCCATAACAAGGTTTTCCGACCGTTTTTGCCTTATCGACACCATCTTGATCCGACAAAACGGTAATGAAGCTTAATTCGCTAGCGCCAAAAAATTCGTATATCGTCATAGCAGGAAACAAATGACGAAACTCAATTTTTGATTTTTCGGTCCACTTTGCACCAGACGAAAGTATTTTCAGAGGTAGATCGACTTGAATACCTTCTTTTATTAATGCTTCAATCATTGTCGGAACAACATAAACTGTCGTAATAGGAAAAGAATTGATTCGTGATATTACATTTAAAGGAGAAAACTTTTCTAAAAGGAAAACTGTACCACCTAAATATAGGGTACTAATTGCACCATATAAAAAATGAGAATGGATCAAAGCTCCAGGTATAAGAGTTTGATCCGTTTCATCTAAGCCAAAGTCAAAGCGATTGCAATCAAAACTAGCAACCCATGAATCTTGGGAACGAATAAATGCTTTCGGGCTCCCGGTTGTACCTGAAGTAAATCCGACATAGAAAGGTAGGTTCTCATTAATTTCTATTGAAGATAAGGAATCAAATTGACCTATTTCTTGCAAGATATAATCTATAATCTTCACATTTGGAAGGATCGAATGAAACTTATTGTACATTTCTTTTGTTGTAACAATAATAGAAGGATTCGAAAGCTTTACCCTTTTTTCCAAATCCGCGAGATTCCATTTCATATCATACGGAACAGCGATCCAACCCGCTTTAGACGCTCCTGTAAACATCTGCAAGAAAGAGATACCATTCGGTAAAAGGATACCTATTGTTTTCGAATTTGATCGAAAAGAGTGTAGCCAATTAGCCGTTTGAATAATTAATTGATTCCATTCCTTATAAGTGATTTGATTAATACTCGTATGTATCGCAATTTTGTCAGGCGACAATATAGCGTTTTTCTGATAGGTTTCTGTTATATTTGCCATTTTTAATCACCTCTATAAAAAAGAGACACAACAAGAGTGTCCCAAAAATTTACATATTTTCTGTTGATTGTTTTGAATCGTTTTTTGTCAATGAGCTTGAAAAAACTGGTTGCTGTCTTAGTTTGAATACTAAAATTGAAGCAAGAATCGCTTTTAATACATCTCCTGGGATATAAACTAAACTTAATTTAGCCGCTGTCATAACTGGAATTCCCATCATAACCGCTTGAATTGGGATACCGATTAAGTAGATTAATAGAATTCCAACAGTCAAGTTAATCAATAAGACATGTTTTAATTTTAACGTTTTAAAACGAGATAATAAATACCCAATTACAAAAGCCGTAATAGGCCATGAAATTAAATAACCAACACTTGGTCCTGCAAATACACTAAAACCACCACGACCACCGGATAGAAGCGGCATTCCAACTGCAACTAATAATAAAAAGATGGTTTGGCTTAGTGCACCTAATCTTGCACCTAAAACTCCACCAGTTAGAAGAACACCAAGTGTTTGTAAAGTAATTGGAACTGGTGTAAAGGATAACATAATCGGAGGAACTTGTCCAAGGACACCCATAACTGCTGCAAACATTGCTACAAATGTAATTTCTTTGATTTTCATTTTAATTCTCCTAATGTTAATTTTCTAATAACTTCTTTCATATTAATGAAACTTAAAATATATGTCAACTAAATATTTTAGTTGGTTAACATATATTATAGTAAGATAGAAAACTAGAAAAATCTAAGAAGACAGATTTAAAGATGAGAGGAGGAATGGTATGATTTTATGTATGGTTGGACTGTGTTAAATTTAATGATTAAAAAAGTTTATGGAGAATTTTCATGTGGAAAATCGTAGTGATTGGTTCAGGTGGTGCGAGTCAAATTCAAAAAAGATATAGTGTATTTATTCTTTTTCACTATTATGTATATCTATTTATGTTATGTTCTTAAATATACACAATTTCCATTCTATGTATCTCAAACTTACACGAGTATAAACGGGATACATTTATC
>NZ_NTZO01000250.1 GCF_002559405.1 Bacillus sp. AFS001701
CCTGAGTAGCCAGTCAAAATAACAGAAAAAGGTAACGAACTTGGGAAATTTCTTGGGCCTATAAGACAGTGGGCAATTAAAATTTATTTTTAAATAAGTACTTTTATCCGAAATGGAAGGCTGTCGAAAATTATTAATATTATTATTACCTTATTTTCAAAAGTTAAGGTATATTTAAAAATGTGCCTTTATAATTTAACTTATTGAGTACCTCGATAGCTTCATATTAATAGGGCTTTTTAAATAATATTGTTGTTGAATTAATAAAATAAATTATAGTGAAGCCCAAACCCTAATAAGTTATTCAAAAATATAACTGCATTAAATCTTTATTCTATTCCCAAAAATATGAATGCCAAGCTACTTCTAAAAGTTGGCTTGGCATTTTCATAAACTAAATAGTTAAGCTTTAAATCCTTTTCTTTTGAAAAGCAGAAATACTTTCGTACTCGTCTTTTAAAAGTCTAGAAAGTCGAATGTATATAGGAGCTAATTCTTTATATATATCAACACTTTCCATATTCGGTTCATGATAGTGAGTAGCACCTACCATTTCCGAAACTTCATTTAATGTATTAATTTCACCAAGACTATATAAACCCAGTACCGCTGCTCCTAAACAAGAACTTTCAAAACTTTCGGGTACATGCACCTCTTGATGGAAAATATCAGCCATCATTTGTCTCCAAAGTGGTGATCTTGCAAATCCTCCGGTTGCTTGAATTTTCTTCGGCTCGCCTATTAATTCTTTCAATGCAAGAAGAACCGTATACAAATTAAAGATGATACCTTCCAAAACTGCGCGAATAAGATGTTCTTTTTTATGATGCAAGCCCAATCCAAAGAATGATCCCCTTGCATTTGCATCCCATAAAGGAGCCCTCTCCCCTGCTAAATACGGGTGGAATAATAAGCCGTCCGATCCTGGATTCACTTTTTCAGCAATTTCAGTAAGCACTTCATAGGGGTCCTTCCCTAATCGTTTCGCTGTTTCAATCTCTGAAGATCCAAGTTGGTCACGAACCCATCTGAAAATCATGCCGCCGTTGTTGATTGGACCCCCAACTACCCAATGATCTTCGGTTAATGCATAACAAAAGATTCTTCCTTTAGGGTCTGTAACTGGCTGATTTGTCACGGTTCGGATAGCGCCACTTGTCCCTATTGTAACTGCGACTACACCAGGTTCAATCGCATTCACCCCTAAGTTAGATAACACTCCATCACTAGCCCCTACGATAAATGGAGTAGATGGAAGTAAGTTCATCTCTATTGCAAATGATTCATCCAACCCTTTCAAATAATGTGTTGTCGGAACTGGTTTAGATAGCTGTTCTGCAGATACTCCAGCAACATGAAGAGCTTCTTTATCCCATTTCAACGAATTCAAATGAAACATACCTGTTGCTGATGCAATTGAGTAATCGATAACATATTCCTTAAATAGCTTAAAGAATACATATTCCTTAATGGAAATGAACTTAAAAGTACTTGAAAATAAATCTGAATGTTCATTTCGTAGCCAAGTTAGCTTTGAAAGGGGAGACATTGGATGAATAGGTGTCCCGGTTCGAAGATAAATTTCATGACCGTTCATTTCATTTTTAATTTTTTCAGCCCACTGAGAGCTTCGATTGTCCGCCCAAGTGATACATTTCGTTAACGGCTTTCCCTCTTTATTAACCGCAATTACACTATGCATAGCTGAACTAAAAGAAACAAAAAGAATTTCATTAGGATGAACACGGCTTGTTTCTATGACATGCTTAATAGTGTTTATTACTGCTTGAAATATCTCTTCAGGGTCTTGTTCAGCTGTTTCTGGTGTAGGAGAATACAAAGGATATTCAATTCCATGGCTTGTTATAACAGAGCCGTCGACTGAAAATAGTACACTTTTTGTACTGGTTGTTCCAATGTCTACACCTATCATATATTTTGAACTCATTTTCTTCCTCCTTACTAAGGATTTCCTGTACTTCCTAATTAGGGAGAGAAGTCTAAAAGAACTACTCTCCCTAATGTTTAACTATTAAAGATGTGTCACTAAAACTACCACTATAATTCATAATAGTAGTATTGTTTTTAAACAAACAAATTAAGCAATAATACACCACCAAATGCAACAAATGAAAGTATTGTCTCCAACACTGTCCACGTTCTAAAGGTTTCTTTCACAGTTAATCCCAAGTATTCTTTTACCATCCAGAATCCAGCATCATTTACATGTGAGAACATTAATGACCCCGCTCCTGTTGCAATAACAAGCAATTCCAGATTCACCCTTGACATTTGTTGGACAACAGGTGAAACGATACCAGCTGCTGTTGTTAAGGCAACCGTCGCTGATCCTGTCGCAATGCGAATTAATCCAGCTACCAAAAATGCCAAAACAAGCGGAGATAGTGATAAATTTTCGGACATTTGAGCGATTGTAGTACCAACACCACTATCGATAAGTATTTGTTTAAAACCGCCACCGGCACCTATGATTGCAAGGATTGAACCAACGGGTAGCAGGCTTTCTTCTGTAAATTTTTTTATAGCTTTTTTATCCATTCCTTGACGAATTCCAAGAAAGAAGAATGCCGTAAAACTAGCAATTAAAAGCGCAATGATAGGACTGCCAATTAACGTTAGGACTTTCATCAGGTTTGCAGGTAGTGACATATACGGTGCAATAGCTGATAATACCATTAATATTACAGGTAATAAAATAACAAAGAATGAAATGCCTGTTCCAGGTAAGTTTTTGGTCGCAGTATTAATACGAATCAATTCTGGCTCTCCTTCAGGGATCACACGCTTATGAACCCACTTTGCAAATATTGGACCTGCGATGATGGCTGCAGGCAACGCAATGATTAGTGAGTATAATAGCACTTTTCCAAGATCAGCTTTATAGATCCCTATTGCCGCCATTGCCCCTGGATGCGGCGGTACAAGACCATGTACTACGGATAATCCAGTGATGGCAGGTAATGCGATTAATAAAATATTTTGTTTCGATGTTTTATGAATTGACATAACTAAAGGTAATAAAATTAAAATGCCAACTTCAAAGAACACTGGAATTCCGATAATAAAACCAGAAAGTAGCATAGCCCATGGTAAATTCTTTACACCAAAGGATCGTACAAAGAAATTTGCCACTTGCATTCCAGCACCTGTTTCTGCCATCATCTTTCCTAAAATGGTACCTAATGCCAATATTCCGACTAAGTGACCTAAAACATTTCCAACCCCAGTTTCATATGCACTAACGATTTTATCCATTGATAATCCCGCCATAATTGCTAAGAATAAACTCGCAACTGTTAAACTAATAAACGCATGCCATTTCCACCAGGATACTCCCAAAATAACTATCACAATTGCAGCTAATGTAACAAGCAATACATACATATCCACAGTAAATTCCACCTTTCAGAAACACCCTTACCTCAATATAGTGGTGTTTTTGTCTATTTAATATATTTTAATTAAAATGCGTTTTAATTCGGCTTTTTCAGCTTCATATCTTATGCTTCTACTCCTGTTGGTAAAAATCAAATTTGTCAATTTCACAAAATGAAACGAATGGAATAACTCTAAAAGATTATTTTCTAATCAACTAATACCTAATAAATCTTATCTTATCTTAATTATTAATTGCTTGTTTCATGTAGCTAAACACTGTTAATATAGTTTTTATTATTCAATCTCGAATTCGAGATATATTAGAATAAAAATCGAACTATCAAAAATTCTTG
This sequence comes from Bacillus sp. AFS001701, assembly GCF_002559405.1. Taxonomy (GTDB): domain Bacteria; phylum Bacillota; class Bacilli; order Bacillales; family Bacillaceae_G; genus Gottfriedia. The sequence continues at coordinate 3,753 of NZ_NTZO01000250.1, forward strand.
GGCCAATTAGTTAATTGACAATAAAAAACACCCTTACCCTGTCTATAATCAGTTAGATAAGGGTGCTTTTATGATGCTTTTATTTATTAATACGTTTTAGTAATTCAGCTTTTTCAGCTTCATAACCAGGTTTACCAAGAAGTGCGAACATATTCTTTTTATATGCTTCAACTCCTGGTTGATCAAATGGGTTTACTCCCATTAATAATCCGCTGATCCCACATGCCTTTTCAAAGAAGTAAACCATTTCTCCAAAAGTAAATTCGTTTAATTTGTCCAACTCTACAGATAGATTTGGCACATTTCCATCTACATGGGCTAAAACGGTACCTTGAAAAGCATTCTTATTGACATAATCCATTGTTTTACCTACAAGATAATTTAATCCATCTAGGTTAGATGCCTCTTCTTCAATAGTAATATCTAGTTTAGGTTCTTTAATTGATACAACTGTTTCAATTAAATCACGACGACCTTCTTGCACATATTGCCCCATTGAATGAAGGTCCGTTGTGAAATCAACGGAAGCAGGGAATAGTCCCTTTTGATCTTTTCCTTCACTTTCTCCAAAAAGTTGTTTCCACCATTCAGATACAAAATGAAGGGACGGTTCAAAGTTCACAAGTAGTTCAATAGATTTCCCTTTACGGTAAAGAGCGTTTCTAACAGCAGCGTACTGATAACTTGGGTTTGTTGCCAGATCTGGATTATTATATTTATCTGCTGCAGCTGCTGCCCCTTCCATCATTTTGTCAATATTTAGACCTGCCGTTGCTATTGGCAATAGTCCAACCGCGGTTAAAACAGAGTATCTTCCTCCGACATCATCTGGAATTACAAATGTTTCATAACCTTCCTCATCGGCAAGTGTTTTTAAAGCTCCTTTTGCATGATCGGTTGTTGCATAAATCCGGTTTCTTGCTTCTTCTTTACCATATTTTTTCTCCATATAATCTCGGAAGATTCTAAAAGCAATAGCGGGCTCTGTAGTAGTACCTGATTTTGAGATAACATTTATGGAAATATCTTTGTCTTTTATCACATCAAGTAAATGGGAGATATATGTTGCACTAATATTTTGACCAGCAAAATATATTTCAGTAGTATTCCCTATTTGGTTATGAAAAGTATGTGAAAGTGCTTCAATTGCTGCTCTTGCTCCAAGATAAGAACCACCTATCCCAATAACAATTAGGGCATCGGAGTTATTGCGAATTCTTTCTGCAGCTACTTTAATTCTTTTAAATTCTTCTTTATCGTAGTCTATTGGCAAGTTGACCCAACCTAGAAAGTCAGCTCCAGGACCTTTCTTTTCGTGAAGCATGTCATGAGCAGTTTTCACAAATTCACTTAGGTTATCCACTTCACTTTGTTGCATAAATGGTAGTGCATTTGAGTAATCAAAAGAAATAGACATTGTTTTATTCTCCTTTTCCTATTTAAATATTTACAAGTCATGTTTACTAGTTTGAACTTTCAATATAAGCATGGTAGAAAGATTCTTAACATGTTAACTACTAATTTTTACTAATATTAAAGAGCATTTTTCCAATCAGCAGCAAATTTTTTAATTCCTTGATCTGTTAATGGATGTTTTGATATTTGCTCAATTACCTTAAATGGAATTGTTGCAATATGAGCTCCAGCCATAGCCACCCGGGTTACATGGTCTGGGTGACGTACAGATGCTGCAATGATTTGTGAATCTATATTTTGGATTCGAAATAATTCAGCGATTCGAGAAACGAGTAGTACGCCATCTTCACTAATATCATCTAAACGTCCTAAGAATGGAGAAACATAGGTAGCCCCTGCTCGTGCAGCTAAAAGGGCTTGATTTACTGAAAAAATAAGAGTAACGTTCGTTTTTACACCTTTTTTTGCAAGATATCGGCAGGCTTCCAATCCTTCTAATGTCATTGGAAGTTTTATTGTAATACTTTTATCTCCACCGTTAATTTTAATAAGTTCATTTGCTTCAGCAATCATTTCATCAGCGGTAATAGCGTTTGGAGATACTTCAGCGGATACAGACTCAACGTCTGGAACCGAATTTAGGATTTCTGCAATACGATCTTCAAATTTTACGCCTTCTTTTACGACTAATGAAGGGTTAGTTGTAACACCTGATAATACTCCGATTTTATACGCTTTTTTTATTTCCTCTAAATTTGCAGTATCGATAAAAAATTTCATGTCGTTTTCCTCCAATTTTTATTGGTGAATTACCTTAATTAGTTTTTTCAACAGCATGTCCGCCAAACTCATTTCTTAACGCTGCTACAACCTTTCCTGTAAAGGTATCATTCTCTAAAGAGCGATAACGCATTAATAATGACATAGCAATAACTGGCGTAGCAGTTTGAAGGTCTAGAGCAGCTTCGACTGTCCACTTCCCTTCACCTGAGGAATGCATGATTCCTTTAATTTCATCCAAACGTGGATATTTTGAAAACGCATTTTCTGTTAATTCCATTAGCCATGAACGGATAACTGACCCATTATTCCACACTCTTGCTACTTTTTCGTAATCATAATCAAATTCACTTTTCTCAAGCACATCAAATCCTTCGCCTATGGCAGCCATCATTGCATACTCTATTCCATTATGAACCATCTTTAGGAAGTGTCCGCTACCTGCTTTACCTGCATATAGGAATCCTTTTTCCACTGCTGTATCTTTAAAAATTGGTTCCACTATTTCCCATGCCTCAGGATCACCGCCGATCATATAACATGCACCATTACGGGCACCTTCCATTCCCCCTGAGGTACCTGCATCCATAAATTTCACACCGAGTTCCTTTAATTCATTATAACGTCTAATAGATTCTTTATAATGAGAATTACCTGCTTCTATAACAATGTCACCTTTATCCAAAAACGGTATGACCTCACCAATTACCATATCAACAACGGTATGTGGTACCATAATCCAAAGGACTCTTGGTTGCTCTAAGGTTTGAACAAGTTCTTTATAGTTAGATACACCAGTAGCTCCAAATTTTTTTATTTCTTCCACAGCACTTGTGTTAACATCGAATGCAACTACTTCATGATTGCTTTCCATTAAATTTTGTCCTAAGTTTAATCCCATTTTTCCTAAACCAATTAATCCAACCTTCATGATGACTGCCTCCAATTTATTGTCTTAATTTTTTCAATTAGTTTTTCATTACTTTTTAAGACTGTTTTAAAACGCTTTTTGAGATTTTGACAACATTTTCAGTTGAAAATCCAAACTGTTTCATAATCGTATTTCCATCTCCTGAAGCACCAAATGTTTTAATGGATACAACCTTTCCATCTAATCCAACAAAGCGTTCCCAACCAAGTGAGATACCCATTTCGATTGCAACACGTTTTGAAATAGTAGAAGGTAAAACAGACTCTTTATATTCTTCTGATTGCTTGCTAAACAATTCCCAACTTGGCATAGCAACTATACGAACAGATATATTTTCTTTTTCAAGTTCTATTTTTGTACTTACAGCCAATGAAACTTCTGACCCTGTAGCAATTAATATCAGGTCTGGGTTTGAATTTGTTTCATTCAGTACATAAGCTCCTTTAGAAATGTTCTCTAAATTCCCCTTTGTTTCGTTATATACTGGCAAGTTCTGACGACTTAGTATCAAAGCAATTGGTCCTTCATTTTGCTGAAGAGCATATGCCCAGGCACTTGCTGTTTCATTTGCGTCAGTTGGTCTTATAACTGTTAGTCCAGGTATTGAGCGAAGTGCTGCTAAGTGTTCAACGGGCTCATGTGTAGGACCGTCTTCTCCCACTGCAATGGAATCATGTGTAAATACATAAACGACTGGTATCTTTGATAAAGCTGCTAGACGGATTGACGGACGAAGATAATCATTAAAAACAAAGAATGTACTAACAAAAGGCTTTACTCCGCCATGATAGGCCATACCATTCGCTGCGGCACCCATGGCATGTTCACGTACACCGAAATAAACATTACGTCCGCTGTATGATTCAACAGCAAAAATTTGTTCTCCTTTAATATCAGTCATAGTAGAATGGGAAAGATCTGCACTTCCGCCAAAAATAGCGGGTACTGACTTCACAAAATGGTTAATTGCTTCCCCACTTGCCACTCGAGTGGAAATCGCCTTACTCGTATCAAAAGTTAAGATATCGTTCATATCAATAGAAACTTTTCCTGCAATAGCATTTTTTAACTGTTCTGCTAATTCCGGAAATGCTTTTTGATATGAATCGAATAATTGCTTCCAAGTTTGTTCTGAATCAATTCCTTTACGTTTTAGTTGATCAAAATGGGCTTTTACTTCTTCTGGAACATAGAAATCCTCTTCATAAAGCCAATTATAGGCTTGTTTAGTTACTTTTGCTTCCTCAGCTCCAAGAGGTGCACCATGTGCCTTATTTGTTCCAGCAACTTTAGGACTTCCAAATCCAATAGTTGTTCTAATTTCAATCAAACTTGGTTGATCAGTATTTTTTGCTAATTTTATTGCATTTGAAATGGCTTCAATGTTATTTCCGTCTTCTACTTTTAAATAGTGCCAGTTAGAAGATTCTGCTCTTTTCTCGATATTTTCGGAGAAAGATACGTTTAATTCGCCATCAAGTGAAATATCATTTGAATCGTACAATACGATCAACTTACCGAGTTTCATATGCCCAGCCATTGACATTGCCTCATAGGAAATACCTTCCATTAAGTCACCGTCTCCTACCAAAGCATAAGTATAATGATCAATAATAGGGTGTCCTTCTTTATTAAATTTTGCTGCTAAATGTGCTTCCGCCATAGCCATTCCTACAGCGTTAGCAATCCCTTGCCCTAATGGTCCGGTCGTCGCTTCTACGCCGGGAGTATGTCCAAATTCAGGATGACCCGGTGTTCTACTGTTTAATTTTCTAAAGTTTTTCAAATCATCAATAGTTACCTTATATCCCGCTAAATGAAGCATACTGTATAACAAACTAGATCCATGTCCGGCAGATAGAACGAATCGGTCACGGTTAAACCATTCTGGATTTTCAGGATTGTGATTTAAATGATGAGCCCATAATGCATAAGTCATAGGTGCTGCACCCATTGGTAAACCAGGATGACCTGAATTTGCCGCATTGATCGCATCAATAGATAATGTTCGAATTGTAGTAACTGCTAAGTTCTCAATGTTTTGTGTCATTTTTTATTCCTCCTGGATATTCAATTATTTCTTAAGAGTCATCTCTTTATTTTCCTTTATTTTTTCATCAAGCCACCATTTAAATCCATTTTCTGCTACTAGAGAATTAGATGCTTCAGTTCCTGATGAACCTGACTGATATTCATTAATGGGCAATAGATTTTCCTTAAATGCATCAAGAATTGGCTGTACCCATTCCCATGACAATTCAACTTCATTCCAATGCGCAAAGAAAGTAGAATCTCCTTTTAAAGCATCGTAAATTAATCTTTCATAAGCTTCGGGCACACCCACCCCTGTTTGTTCACAAGAAAAATTAATTCTGACAGGCTCGATTTCACCGTTTTTCAATGGGTTTTTGCTATTTAATTGTAATGAAACATTTTCATTCGGACTGATTTCAATTATTAACAAATTAGGATCTACGATTTGATTATTATTTTTATAAAGCAGATTTTTAGGATTTTTAAACTCGATTACGATACGAGTTGATTTTTCCTTCATTCGTTTTCCTGTTCGAATATAGAAGGGAACTCCAGTCCAAAATGAATTATCAATCCACAAACGAGCAGCCACAAATGTATCAGTTTGGGAAGATGGGTCTATTCCAGGCTCATTTTTATATCCTGTTACTGGCTGACCATTAATCTCTCCTGAAGTGTATTGACCACGAACAATATGGGATTGAACATCTTCTTTTTTTACCGTACGAAGTGCTTCCATTACCTTCTTTTTTTCATTTCTAATTTCAGCTGCATTTATCTTTTTAGGAAGACTCATAGCAGTCATCATTAGCATCTGCAACATATGATTTTGAAACATATCACGTATTGCTCCAACTTGATCATAATAACCAGCTCTTTCTTCAACCCCAACTGTTTCACTTGCGGTAATTTGAACATTAGCAATATGTTCTTTATTCCATATTGACTGTAAAACTGGGTTCGCAAATTCCAAGGCTTCTAAGTTCTGTACCATAGGCTTCCCTAAGTAATGGTCGATGCGATATATTTCCTCCTCTTTAAATGCACTGCTTAATTTATCATTTAATTCACGGGCAGACTGGAGATCATGACCAAATGGTTTTTCTATCATTAATCGTTTCCATCCATTCGTTACACCAAGTCCACTATTTTTTATGTTTAATGCAATTACGTCAAAAAATTCTGGTGCAACCGAAAGGTAGAACATTCGATTTTCCGTAATATGCAATTCCGCTTCTCTTTGCTTTACCAATTTCAATAAATTCTGATAATCTTCCGTTTGATTTGCATCCAATTGACTATAGCGAAATGCGTCTAAAAATCCTTCCATTGCGCTTGCATCATGTTCTAGACGGCGTGAGAAAGTTAAAATTGATTCTTTTACTTTTTCTTGAAATGTAATATGTGTTAGTTCACCTCTCCCAAGGCCAATAATAGAGATGGGTTGAGGCAATTTTTTATCTAAATATAAGTTGTACAAAGCTGGGTATATTTTCCTTTTAGCTAAATCACCTGTTGAACCAAATAAAACAAAGGTCATTGATTCCAATTTTTAATCCTCCTTGTTTTTTACAAGTATTATCAATCTATTTAATATTTTTAACACTGTTAATTTAATGCTTCATAACTGAATATTTATTTTATTATATGAAGATAATTTTGTTTATCAACTTTAATATTCTTAGATTTATTACTACTATTTATCCATCCCTTAGGAATAGTAGTAACTACCTTAGTCCCAGTACTTAGTCCAACTACAATTCCTTCACCCATAAAATCTAAAGCTTTTTCTCAACTTCTTTTTTTACGTCCAGGCCTTTTTCTTCTTTTTTTAAAGACTTGGAAAGATTTACAAAGAGTAAGTCAGAGACTTGTTCACTTCTTACTGCGACATGAAATACGTCCACCTCAAGGAGTTAAGAATTGGACAGTCAAATATCGTAATTGGTTAAATTCACTGACTTTCGAAAAGCCTTCATTACGAATTGTATTCCAAGAATATTATCATTCTATTTTTGAAGTTGAAGAAAGAATGAAGCGAATTGAAACCCAAATTCATGAAGAAGCACTCGAAAGTGAACATGCACCTGTCATTCAGGCCCTTCAGACATTAAGAGGTATTGCTGAAATTACAGCTGTAACACTTGTTGCTGAAATTGGACAATTCTCTCGTTTTTCAAATCCAAGACAGTTAATGTCATATGCAGGGTTGGTCCCTAAAGAATATTCAAGTGGATCAAATCGTTGGCAAGGATCTATTACTAAGGTTGGTAATTCCCACATTCGACGTGCTTTAGTGGAATGTTCATGGTCTTATCGCCATCGACCATCTCTTAAGGGTGAATTATTGAAAAGACAAATTGGTCAGCCGATTGAAGCACAAAGAATTCCATGGAAAGCACAACACCGTCTCAATTTAAAATACAATCGAATAACTTCTAGAGGTAAAACTGGTAAATTTGCGTTAGTCGCGGTCGCTCGAGAATTGCTTGGATTTATATGGTCAATTAGATGTAGTATCGAAGATGCGAAATTAGATCAACAAAAAGTTGCTTAAAAACTAAACCATATCTAAAATAATTTTATAATAATAGTGTCTATTAATTATTGCAATTTTGGCTCGAAGGCAAATTCGGCAAGGAGTACCCTCTTGTTCAACTATGTACTAGGTATAATAACTGAACGTACGCCGTTAGTCCGAGGCAGCTCCGTAACGGATAAAATGAAATGTGGTAACCAACCCACGCATATCAGACTATATACCACCGTTAATTTTTTTGCCTCCGTGCCAAGGTTTTAAGGGTAGAAATTCTCTATCTTTAAAAATTAAATACTACTTTTCTTAGTTATTTAGAAAGGTATAACACACAGACTTTTCGTTCATATCATTCGACTTTTCTTTTACTTCATATAAAAGAGAAAAGTAAAATAAAAAAAGAACTTTGCTTTGAAAGTTCTTTTTAAAAAAATTCCTTATTATAATTTTATTTTCATTCTATCGAATCCAAAATTCATTTAATAAAATCTTTTCTGTTTGTGGCATTGTAATCCCTATATGCCAACATCCCAATCCAGCTAAATTAAAATCTTTTACTAGATGAAATTTTGCAATTAAACTTCTAGGATCCTCAAACCATACCTCATGCGGTGTCCCGTATTTATCAATATAACGAAAAGCCGGTGCAGAGGCTTCCCTATCATAGTAAACTTGGCTTTCATATTTTTTATACATATTTATTGCATTTTGTGTGGAATATGCAATCCCTTTTTGAATTTCACCAGCAATCGGCCAATCGTATGCATATTGAGGAATTCCAAGTAATAATTTTGACCTTGGAACAACAGTTATAGCATATTGTAACGATTTTTTTACATTTGGTATTGGGGCTATAGGTCCTGATGTACTGCTTGGCCAATGCCAGTTATACGCCATTAAAAACATCTTATCAACATATTTTCCAAATGTTTTATAGTCATAAGCACTATAGTAGCTAGGAATATTATCTGCTTCTTTAGGAGGCATTGCTATTAATAGTTCCATTTTTGAACGATGTAGCGTAACAGATAATTCTTTGACAAATTGTTTAAAGTAAACTCGGTCTGCTGGTTTAACCATTTCTAAATCCAAATTGATTCCTTTAAGAATATTTCTATCTAATAATGTATAGATATTTTTAATTAGTTTTTTACGTAAAATTTTGTTACTTATTAGACTATGTAATAAATTTGGATCAAAACCTTTATCGCTAATATTAGTTAATGTTGCATAGGGGGTTATCCCCCTTTTCCAAGCTTGTTTAATTGCACCATTTTCATTTATCAGATTTCCTTGTTTAGTTGGATGATATTCAAAAATAAAAATACTCGTTAAGGTTTTTTTATAATGGTCCAACATCCAAATATTCGATTTATTATTCTTTGGAATAAAATAAGTCCCAGTCCATATTTTCTTTTTTGATAAAGCTGGAATAAACAATTTTTGCCCAGGAATAATATAGTCATTTGTTAGCTTATTTTTAAATTTCAATTGCTTAACACTGATTGAATTTCTATAAGCAATTTCCCATAATGTTTCATTCTCTCGTACATAATATGATGACCCAGGAATGATCATTGCTTGGCCAATAACTAATTTATCATTTCTTTCTAGTCCATTTAAAATGGCAAAGTTTTTAACATTTAGTTTGTATTGTTTTGAAATTTTATTTAAACTATCTCCTGGTTTAACCTCATAAAAGTTAATATTACCTAATTCTGATCGTTTTACTTTCTCTATTTTAGTCTTTTAAAACTTTGGCCTGGGTGACGTACTGAAGCAGCAATGATTTGTGAATCTAAATTTTGTATTCGAAATAATTCAGCTATTCGAGAAACAAGTTGTACACCATCTTCGCTTATATCATCTAAACGTCCCAAGAATGGAGAAACATAAGTAGCCCCCGCACGTGCAGCTAAAAGTGCTTGATTTACTGTGAAAATAAGAGTAACGTTCGTTTTTACACCTTTATTTGTAAGGTATCGGCAAGTCTCCAATCCTTCTAACGTCATAGGAAGTTTAATTGTAATATTTTTGTCTTCTCCGTTAATTTTTAGAAGTTCATTTGCTTCAGCTGTTAATGCGTTTGGAGATACTTCAGCGATTGAACCAAAATCACATAATTTCTTTTACTTTCACTTTTCTTTTAGTACCTGTGTATCTTCTATGAATAAAATTAGCAATTAATCGAGCTAATAAATTAAATAATAGGACCATAACAATCAACACTGCAGCTGACTTTGCAGCAATTAAGTGAGCGTCTGGAACAATACCTTCAGAATTCAGTTTCCAAATATGAACTGCTAATGTTTCTGCAGGACGAAAAATATTAAATGGATTCATTTGACTATTAATTGGAGCGACCGAATTTAATACTGGAGTTGTTAATCCTGCTGTATAGATTAGCGCTGCTGCTTCACCAAAAATTCTGCCTGCGGATAGAATAATTCCAGTGATGAGTTGTGGAATTGCTGTAGGAATACTAATTTTAACGATCGTTTGCCATTTTGTAGCCCCTAACCCAAAACTACCCTCTTTAATATTTTTTGGAACATCTAGTAGTGCTGTTTCTGATACACGGGTAAGACTTGGTAAATTTAATATTGTAATTGCGAGAGAACCCCCAATTAAAGAATAGCCCCAACCAGTCATTGTAACAAATACAAGTAATCCGAATAATCCAACTACAATTGATGGTAACGAAGCTAAAGTTTCTATACAAAGCCTTACAAAACTTAGAAATTTCCCTGGTTTTGCATATTCTGCCAAATAAATTCCTGATCCTAATCCAAGAGGTATAGAAATAGCCAATGTTAATACTAAAATATAAAATGAATTAAATAATTGAGGACCAATGCCACCCCCGGCTTGCGTATTACTTGGGCTTCCAAATAAAAAGTTTGGGTCCCAAAATCCCCATCCTTTTGAAATGATTTCCCATAGTAGATAAATAAGTAGTAAAACAATTAATAATGAAACGATATAGAGAATGATTGTCCATAATTTATCAATACTTCGAGCATTCATTATCCTTGTCCTCCCTATCTTTTACCTATCAATCGAATAATTAAAATAAAGAAAAATGAAATTAGTAGTAAAATCATTGCCAATGACCATAATGCATTGTTCCATGGGGTTCCATTCATCGTATTCGCCATATCCATTGTTAATATACCAGTTAATGTGACCGTGGGATCAAAGATGCTTTTAGGGAATTGAAGTGTATTACCAATAACCATCTGAACTGCTAAAGCTTCGCCAAAAGCTCTAGCTAAACCTAGTACTACACCAGTCAATACATTAGTGATAGCAGCAGGAACAATAGCTTTACTAATTGCTTGCCACCTAGTGGAACCTAAGCCATATGAAGCCTCTAAATAATCTTTTGGAACTGCTCTAATAGCATCTGAAGCTATACTTGCAATCGTTGGAAGAATCATGATACTCAAGACAATTATTCCTGCAATTAAACTAAAACCAACTCCACCAATATGATTACGAATAATCGGAACTAGAATTGTTACACCTAGAAATCCGTACACAACTGAAGGGATACCTACTAGTATTTCTAAAACAGGTTTTAATATTTTATCTCCAAAAATCGGTGAAATATAATTCATAAAAATAGCTAATGCGATGGCAATTGGTGCTGCAATAATGACTGCCCCAATTGATACCACGATTGAACCAGTAATAAATTTTAATGCTCCAAACCTTGGATTTTGTGCGTCATTTGGGCTCCAATCAGGAGAAAATAACATTTCAAATAATGAAATATTGCTTTGAATAAATGATTGTATTCCTTTACTTACAATAAAAATAATAATCAAAATCGTGGTAAGTACCATTAAAATACCGCAAAAGGTTACTAATGTTCTTCCTAAGTATTCATTTGCAAAGTAATTTTTTTTTCTTGTTTTCATAAATAACTCCTAATAATAATTTAAGTGCTAATAAGGGTGCCTAATCAAACTTAATTTGAAATAGAACACCCTTTAGAGTTAGATCATTATTTTAAATTACCCATTTTAGACATCGGTATATATCCCATTTCTTCGACTTTCGCCGAAAAATCATCGCCTTTAACAAATTCTATATAACTTTTACCTGGGTCCTTTAAATCACCTTTTGTAATCATGTACTCATATGAGTAAAATGGATATTTTCCAGATGTAATATTATCAATTGAAGAATCATTTCCATCGATTTGAACAATTGTTAAAGCATTCTTTTTATCTCCAACCAGATATGAATTTGCTAAATAAGAAATCGTCCCTGGAGTACTATTAATTGCTTGTTCTACAGCTCCATTTGAATCTTGAACTGTACCAACTGAATCGTTTATTTTCACACCACTCATAACTGTTTTTTCGAAAGCTGCTCTTGTCCCAGAAGCAGCTGGACGATTTATCACATTTATTTTCTCGTCCTTGCCTCCAACATATTTCCAATTTGTGATTGCCCCTGAGAAGATATCTTGAATTTGTTTTAACGTTAATGAAGTAACAGTAACACCTTTATTAACAATAATGGAATAACCAATACCTGCAACTTTTGTTTCAACTAAATCCTTTGCAAGCGCTGGGTCACTAAGTTTTTCAGCAGCTGGTACATCTGAATTCCCAATTTGAACTGCTCCAGATGTTACTTGGTTCACCCCAGTTCCACTTCCTCCACCTTGTATAGTAATCGAAACACTTGGATTATGACTCATGAATTCTGTAGCAGCTTCCTCAGCTAAAGGTTGCAATGCAGTTGAACCAGCCGCTGTAATTGTACCACTTAATTTTCCGCCACCAGTTTGATTCTTTTTATTCGTATTTTTTTGAGTGTTACATCCTACTAAAACGACTGCTACTAAAAAAAATGTAAATATCAGTTTAATACTACGTTTCATAACATACCTCCAAAAAGCAATTAGTTAACTTTCAAAGCGTTGCACTATTTACAAAAAATAGTTTGTGTCAAATAAAAATTGCTATTCAATGTAGATTCATTCACTCTAGATTCTTTTATTTTTCAAAATTTTTATAGTTTCATCGTTATTGGTTTAAAAAATAATGTTTACCTTTTACAAGATAATAAATATTTTCAGCAATATTTGTTGCATAGTCTGCAATTCTTTCTAGATATCTGCAAATAAATGCCATTTGCATTAAATTTGTAACGTGATCGGGTGAATCGGCGATACTATTCATTAAAAATTTAACAGTTTCTCCATATAAATCATCTACTTGATCATCAATTTCACCAATTTCTTTAGCCGCATGTAAATCCTCTGATCGATAAGCATCCACTGCTCTTGATAACATATCAATTCCTAGTTCATGCATTTTTTCAATATTTTCTAATGGTAAATTTTCTTGTCGATCACGTATCCTAATCGTCGATTTCGCAATATTTACAGCATAATCGGCTACTCGTTCAAGGTCATGTGAAATTTTTATAGCTGTTAAATTCCTTCTTAAGTCTACAGCAACAGGTTGTTGTCTAGTAATGATTACAACGATTAATTCATTTATCTCTTCTTCTAGTTTATTAATACGATCATCTTCATCAATTACTTCTAAAGCTTTTTCAATATCTTCAGCTCGAAATGCATCCATACTTTTAATTACAGCCTTTTTTGTTTTCTCAGCTAATTCGATGATTAACTCTTGCAAGGTTCTTAAATCTTCTTCAAATTTATGTCTCATAAATAATCACCTCCTAATCCTTCTATTAACCGAAACGTCCAGTGATATAATCCTCTGTACGTTTATCTTTTGGTGTAGAAAATAATTTATTCGTATCAGAGTATTCAACTACTTCACCACTTAAGAAAAATGCAGTTCGATCAGATACTCGAGCTGCTTGTTGCATATTGTGAGTAACGATAATAATACTGAATTCTTTTTTCAGATTATGAATAAGCTCTTCTACTTTTAATGTAGATATAGGGTCTAATGCAGATGTGGGCTCATCCATTAAAATAACGTCTGGTTCAATTGCTAAACATCGTGCTATACATAATCGTTGTTGCTGACCTCCTGAAAGACCAAAAGCATTTTCATGTATACGATCCTTCACTTCTTCCCAAATCGCAGCACCCTTTAAACTTTTTTCAACTATTTGATTTAACTCTTTTTTATCTTTAATACCTTGAATTTTTGGTCCATAAGCTACATTTTCCCAAATCGATTTAGGAAAGACATTTGGTTTTTGAAATACCATACCAACATGGGTTCGTAATTCTTCAACGGGATAATTTTTATCAAAAATATTTTGATCACGATATAAAATACTACCCTCAGTTCTAACGGTTGGTACTAATTCAACCATTCTATTTAAAGTTTTTAAATAGGTGGATTTACCACAACCACTAGGTCCGATTATTGCTGTCACTTCATTTTCATAAATACTTAAATTGATATCTTTTAACGCTTTATCTTGACCATACCAAAGAGATAAATTCTGTGTATCATAAACAATAGATGTTTTAAAATTAGACTGTTCTTCAATGTTATCTTTAAGATCATTATTTTCTTTAATCATTGTATTAATCATTTATCTCGATACCCTTCTATTTAAAGTTTAATCACTATTCTTAATCCAACTCTTAATTTACAAATCGCCTCCAGTCACTAATGTCCCTTATTTTTTACTAAATTGTCTACTTACTTCTTGCTTAACAAGCGTCAATTCAATTCTACAAACCTATAAATATTAATATTAGTTAGATTCCCCTATTAACGAAGTAACATACTAGTCAGAATTGTAAAGAAAAACTCACTATTTGTAACAGGAAGCACAAAGAGGCAGCGCCATATTCGTGCAAGCTACCAATTCATTTTACAACCATTATCCTTAAATAATAGGAACATCCGGTACTAGAAAGTGTCCATGGATTTAATTCATTTCCTTCCCTACTTTCATCAAATTCCATATATGCTAAACAAAAATATGGACCAGAAATCTGGTCCATATCAAATCTTGATATTTAGGTACTTTATGAGGATTTTGTATATCTTCAAATCGGAATACTTGGTCAACAATAGCTTTAATTTTGTTCTGATCGAATAACGGCATTGCTTTTTGAACAAATTCTTTTGTTAATTCTTTTTTATACTCATCGCTTCTAGGAGTTATTAGCGTAGCTTTTAATTGAACTCTCTTTTGAAGAATTTCCATTAAATTCACTTTGTTAACTTCAGACCCACCTAAAATGCCAATCATGATCCAACGCCCATCGGTTTTTAAACTCTTTAGATTTTTCTCCCAGTAGGATGCCCCAATAAAATCTAGAATCACATCTACTCCTTGGTTATTTGTAGCTTTTAAGACTTCTTCTTTAAAGGATTGTTCTTTAATTGATGCAAACATCTGCTCCTAATGAACGGCAGAAATCAAATTTATCTTGTGAGCCAGCCGTGGTAATGACTTTTGCTTGAGTCATTTGTTTTACTAATTGTATTGCTGCAGTACCTACACCACTTCCTCCTGCATGGATCAATACAGTATCTTGATCAGTTAATTCACCAAACCAAAACAGAGTTTGATAAGCTGTCAAGAATTATTCATCTACTTTAATATTTAATTGAATTAAGAGTTGTATTTTCAGTAAAAATTTGAACTGCTGAGCTTGTACCAATTCTGGTTGCACCTGCTTCAACCATAGCTTTTATATCCTCTATACTACGAACACCACCAGACGCTTTTACTCCAACCGATTCTCCAACTGTTTCTCGCATTAAGGCAACATCTTTAAGTGTTGCTCCATGTAAAGAAAAGCCAGTCGATGTTTTTACATAGTCAGCCCCTGCTTTTACTGATAGTTCACATGCTAATTGTATTTCTTTATCTGTTAAAAGACACGCTTCTATAATCACTTTGACCAAAGCTTTTCCGCTTGCAGCTTCCACTACAGCGTTAATATCTTTTTCGACTAGATCATAATTTTCACTTTTCAAGGCACCAATATTTATAACCATATCGACTTCTGTAGCCCCATTTTCAATCGCATTTTTCGTTTCAAATACTTTTGTTTCGATTGTATTAGCACCTAATGGAAATCCGATAACAGTACATACGTTAACATCAGATTGTCTCACGAGTTTTGAGGCTAATTTTACCCAAGTAGGGTTTACAACTACTGAAGCAAATCCGTATTCCATCGCTTCATTACATAACTTAATAATGGCTACATCATCAGTCTCTGGCGATAATAATGTGTGATCAATAATATTTGTATATTCCATGTTTTACTCCACCTTATCAATTATTTTGTGTTTAACTCTGTGCTGATTTGATTGAATCTGCCAAATTTTATATCGACTTCATTTTTTTAGTATGTTAGAAAGTGAAAGATAATTGTGAATCAATTCACTCGATAATAGATCTTATACCGTTATGAATTCGTGGATTGTTTCCACCTATTCATTATAAAAAATCTGTAAAAATTTAAACCATCCATTGTAGTACTTTTTACCCCATCCACTTAAAAAATGAATTAAAAAGGCATCATAATTAGTACATGATTCCTAGTTCAGATAGATTTAAGTGCTTTAGAAAATCTTTTTATCCCTTCATCTATTGACTCTTCGTCTTCTCTTGCAAAGGTAAAACGAACAAACCCTTTTTTAGACCCCATTGTTAAACCCGGTGCAAAGATTACCCCTCTTTTAATTGATTCTTCTAGTAATTGTACTTCATTAACTTCTTTTTTTAATTTGCACCAGATATGGATACCTCCTTGTGGCTGAGTAAATTCTACCTGATCCATTAAATAAAATTGAAGACTTTTGACAATTTGATTTCTTCTTTTTTCTAGTTGCTTCACTAAATTTTTAATATGCAAATGAAAATCTTCAGCTTCTAAAAAGTCATTTGCAATCCACTGTGTAAATCCAGAGTGACCAAAATCTATTTGTTGTTTAGCATCAGATAATCTCTCAATTACAGGCTTTGGACCAATAATCCAACCAATTCTTAATCCAGAAGCCACAATCTTTGACAATGAACTTATATATAATACATTTCCATTTTCATCTAGTGATTTTAATGTAGAGATCGTTTCTCCATTAAAAGACGTTAAACTATACGGATCATCTTCAATGACAGGAATTCCAAGTTCTGAAGATATATCTAATATAGTCTTACGACGTTCAAGACTAAGATTGGTACCGGTTGGATTTTGAAAGGTTGGATTTAAGAATAGCATTCTGATTCGATGTTTTTTATGTAATTCGATTATATCGGCTGGGTTAACTCCATTATCATTTACCGGTAATAAATAGGTCTTAACCCCCGCTGATTTAAAAATCGGTAGATTGTATGCATATGAAGGGTCTTCAATAGCTACTGAATCTCCAGGGTTTAGCAAACATTGAACAACTAAATATAAAGCTTGTTGAGCACCTGATGTGATTAAAATTGAAGAAGATTCCGTTTCAATTTTTCGATATTGTTTAACATGCTTTGCAATCGTTTCTCTTAATATTTTGTACCCTTGTGGATGATCATATCCAAGACTTCCAATAAATGATCTAGTTGAAGTAATTTCTCTTAATGATTTAATTGGAAAAAGATCTTCTGACAACTCTCCACTTGCTAAATTAATTAGCTTATCTTCTGCTGTCTTTTGACGAATTCTTTGAGTTACAGGCAAGTTTGGTAAAAAAGAGCCAGCTTCAACATATCTGTTCCAACTTGGTATTCTCTTCTTAGTAATTCCCCAAATATCTTTACTGATTGTTGTTCCGCTTCCTCTATTTCTTTCAATAAGCCCATTTGATTCCAATTCATCATAAGCAGCAACTACTGTGCTTCGATTAATGTTAAATTCTTTTGCTAAATGCCTTTCGGAAGGAAGGGGTTTATCAAGTGGAAAAGTACCGTTAACGATTCCTTCTTCGATGTATTCGGCAAGTTGTTTATAGATAGCTTTTTTCGCTTCACGATCAGGTTTCCATTCCATTGACAATATTCCTCGCAATTTACAAAAATTTATCTTTAATTCTTATTTTTAAACTCCTATGTTATCTATTTTAACGAATTAATAATAATAAAATAATTCATCTATTATAGATTAAATCGCTTCTTACCTACTCATCCAATTATCCA
>NZ_NTZO01000251.1 GCF_002559405.1 Bacillus sp. AFS001701
ATCTTATATAGAGGAGAATATATTATGAAAAAGAAGATAATGATTCCTTTATTAATAGCTACTGTATTAATCACTTCGTACACTTATGCAAAAATAAAACTACATTTAACAAAAAATGCAGTTGAGCAATATCTTATTAAGGAAAAAGGCCTAAAAAAACAAGAGATAGAAGAACTTCATCCAGTTTTTGATTGGATTAAATCATCTGGTGATCGAAAATGGTCAGTTCGTGTGAAAATAAAAGGCGATAATGAATATTATGGTTATTATAAAGATAGTAAAAATAATAAAATAATATTAGATTCACTTAGATAATAAAGAGCATCAACACTTGTGAAAAAGTTAACATAAACTTTTACAAACGGAAATGCCCATAATTTTTCTCCTTGACTTAATACTTAGTTAGAATAATTTGAAATACTTTCTCTTCATATATTATGAAAGTCAATTTTATATTTTGCTCTTTATCAAGATACGTTATCATATCTCCTATTTCATCAATCGAGCGAATGTAGTTATTACCGTATTTACTTTTAATAGTAGATACATCGCTTCCTATTCCAATACCTTTATCCGTTTTTAATTTAGGATCTTCAGAAACAATACTATTAATTTTAATGTTTTTAGTTCCAATATAGAGTTTCTTAAATTGATAGTTTCTATCATTTTCAACAGGAAGTATTACTACAATGTCTGTGTGTTTAACTGTTCTTCCATATTTACTTTTTAGATCTACCAATAGTTCCGGTGTAACTTGTTTACCAATCTTTATTTCATTCAATCCTTCACTTTTTAGTGAAGTACTTTCTAGTAGTCTATTTTTTACTAAAATAGAAGTACGCTCAACAATGAAAAAACCAACTAATAGCAATACAATAATTCCAAATAGTACAGTAATATACTTCCAGGGGATCAGTTTAAATAATAGGTTCCCTAGAATTAGTAATAAAATTAAAACTAAGATTTTTATTATCATTTTTTTATTCTCCCAAACTTTTACGAAATGTAGG
>NZ_NTZO01000252.1 GCF_002559405.1 Bacillus sp. AFS001701
GGAAATATGATGTAATTGGCTTTAATGATAGTCAAGATCCTTGGGCAATGATACAAGAATCATTAGCAAAACGTAACATTACAGTAAACCGTATGGCGATCGAAAAAGAACATCTTCTTGTTGGCCGCTATGAAAGATTAGTACAACTTTTCCCTGGCGTACAATTCCTTGCAGCTGAGGAAAAATTACATGACTTACGTTTAATTAAAGATAGTGAAGAAATTCGTCGTATGCAGGTTGCTGCTGAAGCTGCTGACATGGCTTGCCAAATTATTGTTGATCGTATTGCTGAAGGCAAAACTGAAATGGATTTAATTGCTGAAATGGAATACGAAATGAAGAAAAAAGGTATTTCTAAAACTTCATTTAGCACTTTAATTTTAACTGGTGCAAACTCTGCGTTACCACATGGAAATCCAGGTACAAACCCAATTAAAAGAGGTGATTTCGTTCTTATGGATTTAGGTTTTATCGTTGATGGATATTGCTCAGATATTACTCGTACAGTAATGTTTGGTCAACCAAATGAGCAACAACGAGAAATTTATGAAACCGTTTTAAAAGGTCAACTTGCTGCAATCGAAGTAAGTAAACCAGGCGAAGTATTAGGAAATGTTGATCGCGCTGCTCGTCAAATCATCACAGACGCTGGATATGGCGAATATTTCGTTCACCGTATTGGTCACGGTTTAGGTATCGGTATCCACGATTACCCATCAGTAAATGATTCAAATACTGGTATTATTAAAACTGGTATGTCATATACAATTGAGCCAGGAATCTATGTACCAAATGTTGGTGGAGTTCGTATTGAAGATGATATCGTTATTACAGAAACAGGTGCAATGACATTAACGAAGTTCCCTAAAGAATTAATCATCCTATAATATGAATCAAGACGGCTTAATAAATATTCGACAAGTACTTCCCTCAGACATCCCTATTATGCATAAATGGGAATGTGATGATGAGATTGGTAAGCTTGTAGGAATAGAAAAACCACGTTCTTTAGTTGAAATGGTCAAAGGCTATGAAAAATATTTTGACGGACTTAAACCTAATCTCCACTTGTTCACAATCGAATACAATGGTATTTGTGTTGGAAGAATTGAATTAGGAAATCTTGATCCAGAGAATAATCATGCCGCTTTTGGAATCGTAGTTGGAGATCAATCAATGCAGAATAAAGGAATTGGTTCATTTGCATTAAACTATCTACTAAATTATGCTTTTAATGAATTAAAACTTATAAAAATATATGGTGAAGTATACGAATATAATAACGCTTCACAAAAATTCCTTACAAAATTAGGCTTTCATTTAGATGGTATATTGCGCAAGCATGAGTTTTTCAAAGGCGCTCATCGTGATATGTATCAATATAGCATGTTGAAAGAAGAATATAATTTGAGTCAGGTTTAAATACCAAATAAAAAACCCTTTTTTCATTAATTGAAGAAAGGGTTTTCAGAGTGTTAAAATATAAAATCGTCAATAG
>NZ_NTZO01000253.1 GCF_002559405.1 Bacillus sp. AFS001701
ATCTTGTATTGCTCAAAAAAACTAATAATTGACGTTTACTTCATGTTTTGTTTAGTTTTCAAAGTTCATTCCGTCGCGTCATTAGCGACTTTTTCATATTAACATTCTCAGAAGAGCCTGTCAACATTTTTTTAAAATCTTTTTTCTTTCGACGCCGTCATCTCTTGGCGACATAGAATAATATAACATCGATAAATCACACCGTCAACACTTTTTGAAAGTTTTTTAAAAAAAGATGAAAACTCTTTTCTAAATAGAATACACATGTATTTGGACATATAAATAGTAAGTCATAATACTTTAATACAAACAAGCTGAATTTCTTAAAAAAGTACAATGAAAGGATCCTAACAGTAGCGAATTGTTCAATAACATCTATCCGATTTGAGAGAGGTGTAATTAATGAATGGTTTCGTATTGTTTTCAAAGCAACACATAATTACATTATTAATCATTCTCCTCCTTCCTATCTGTTTGTTTTACTTCAGAAAATTAATAAACAATAATAAAAAAGTAGATTTATTCATCCGCACTCTATTAATCATCTCAATGCTTACTGTTGAATTTCTATTATATGGGTGGCTTATTAAAACGAACCAGTAGGATTGGAGGGATTCATTACCTCTCCAATTATGTGGAATAAGTATGTATTTATGCTGTTATACACTCATTACAAAAAATTATAAAGTTTATGAGATTATCTATTTTTGGGGATTAGCTGGGGCTATCCAAGCTATCTTACTCCAGATATTAAATATAACTTTCCTCATTTTAAATATATACAATTTTTCACTACTCACGGAGGAATCATCATTTCTATTTGATATATGACATTTATCTTTGGATATACTCCAACTCTCCGTTCATTATTAAAGTCCTTCCTCTATATACTTTTATTGGCTATACCTATTTACTTATTGGATTATGTCATAAAAGGAAACTACTTATTTTTAAGAGTTAAACCTGCTGGAGCAAACTTGATAGACTTTTTTGGGCCATGGCCATATTACTTAATACTATCAATTAATAAATGTGAGAATGTCCTGATTTAGCCTAAATTCAAAATTATCAATTTCATTAAATAAGTTCGAATTGTTTTCCATGTTTGCACTAACATTTCCTATCTCATTTATGCTATATTTACAATGAATGGGGTGGACAAAGTGGCAAAAAAGAAAAGTAGTAAAATTAATAATATAAGAACGTTTGCACTTTCATTATTATTTATTGGCTTCATCATTATGTATGGCGGTGTATTTTTCAGAGAGCATAAGTTTGTCATGACGATCTTTATGCTTGTGGGATTTTTAGCGATTATTGGTAGTACAGTTGTTTATTTTTGGATCGGAATGCTGTCTACAAAAACAATTCAGGTCATCTGTCCGAATTGTAACAAAACGACTAAAATGCTAGGTAAAGTTGACATCTGTATGTATTGTAATGAGCCACTTACATTAGATCCTTCATTAGAAGGAAAGGAATTTAATGAAAAATATAATAGCAAACGAGATGCTAAACAATAGCATAATAAATAAAGCACATTACAATTATGTAATGTGCTTTATTATGATAATGTTTTTTCTTTACATTTAGGACAAATACCGTATACTTCCATTCTATGATTGGTTACTTCAAATCCCGTTTCCTTTTCAACATAAAGATTGATTCCCTCTAATCCGTCGTAATGAAAGTCATTCATTTCACCACATTTTTCACAAATAATATGATAATGATCAGTTGTTATATAATCAAAACGACTAGAAGAATCACCGAAGTTTAATTCTTTAACCATTCCTACTTCACGTAATACTCTGAGATTATTGTAAACTGTTGCCACACTCATATTTGGAAATTTTCCCTCAAGTGCTTTATAGATTTCATCAGCAGTTGGATGTGTTCCACTTCCTATTAAATATTCTATAATTGCATGCCTCTGAGGTGTAATACGTACGCCGCTATTCTTTAAATGTAAAATTGCATCTTGAATATTTTCCTTATGCAACGCCGCTCTCCCCGTTTCTATAAAATAGTTCCAAAATTAATTACTTATTATTAGTTTATTCAACTGCAAGAATATTTGTCAACTTTTTGAGAATTTCTTAAAAAAAATAGCCAATGCTTGTATTCTATAGACGTAAACAAAAAAAATGTGCGAGAATTCTCTCGCACTTCAATATGCTATCATCTGAGGAGGTATGCCCTATACTCCAATATATTCTCTAAAGCAATATAGGTATAGACGAAAAGCTCGATTTTTTTAGATAAAACGATTCTTTCTCAAAAAAACTTAACATAAATCAAGATAATTAACCCAGAATAGTTTGTACAATTTTAAGAACGACTAATGACACTATAAACATCTTCAACATGATTTTTTACTCTAACCTTCTGCCATACATTTTCGATACAACCTTCTTCATCGATTAAAAATGTTGTACGTTCTATTCCCATATATTCCTTACCAAAATTATTCTTTAACTTCCATACATCATATAACTTTGCAACTTCAGTTGTTTCGTCTGAAAGTAATAAAAATGGTAATTGATGATTTTCTATAAATTTTTCATGTCTTTTTATAGGATCAGGACTTATTCCTAAAATGACAGTTCCACTATTCATAAACCTTTCATAAGAATCTCTAAAGTCACAAGCTTCTGTAGTACAACCTGGTGTCATATCTTTTGGGTAAAAGTAAAGAACTACTTTCTTCCCTCTAAAGTCTGATAAAGTTACATCTTCTCCATTACTTGCCGGTAAAGTAAATTCCGGTGCTTTGATTCCAATTTCAACAGTCATAATAATCTCCTTAATCATAAATATTAACGTTCTTCTTTAAATACTTGTAAAACAAAAGCCGCTGGCATCGTATAACCGATGAGCGCTTCAACCATAGCAACCCATCTTCCGATCCCCACTGGTACAATATCCCCATAGCCCACAGACAAAAGGGTGATTGCGCTAAAATATAAGCATAAGCCCATTATATGATAATTAGTCCCTTCAATAGGAATAGTATGCTCAATTAAAATTGGATGTGGCCCGCGCTCTAGTATAAAATACACGGCGCTAAAGCCTATAAGTACCGTTCCATATATTAAAAATAAAAGAATGTAATTATTAATTGAAATAAGACTTTTATTGACTTTTGTAGTTGAAGTATTCCATAAATACACTAGACTATACAAAATTGCAAAGATCGCAATAAAAAAGAAAAAAGCAGTTCCCATTCCAATCACCTCATTTCAATTTATGAAACAAGCTATTGAAATAGAATACTGCTTAGTTACCCGCACCTTTATATTTTTTTACACCTTGGTTCCAAATTAAAACAGATATAACAAAAACAACTAATCCCATAACAGGCGTTAAAAATGAATAGACATACCATTCACTTCTACGTAGAAAATACGCAGCCGGATAAACACCAACAAATGCAAATGGTAAAATCCATGTTAATACAAAGCGAATGATTGGATGATAAATATTAATCGGATAACGACCATAGTTTCCTATATTATACATTAACGGCATAATAGACGTTCTAGCATCTGACCAAAAACCGATACTTGCTAAAGCAATAAAGATTCCGGCATAAACAAACATTCCACCAAAAGCCATTAATAAAAATAAAAATGGATCATACCAAGTGATTGAAAGTCCTAATTTAAAACCTGCATAGATCATAATAATCAATCCAGTAATAGCACCTAGTAACGATTCTAACTCCATTTTCTCTAATACTACTTGAAAAAGACTATGAATTGGTCGAGTTAAAATACGATCAAACTCTCCCTTTACAATGTAACGATCATTAAAATCCCATATATTAAAAAATGAACCAAAAAGAGCAAACGGAACTAAAAAGAAACCATAAATGAATACAATTTCATCTCGGTTCCATCCTTCAATAAGTGAAGTATGATTGAAAACTAATAATATAAAAATTAAATTTACAGCTTGAGCCATCAAATCTGATAAAAAT
>NZ_NTZO01000254.1 GCF_002559405.1 Bacillus sp. AFS001701
AGCTTATATAGATAAATAATTTATATGGAGGAATTAGTATGAACGGCTTAAAAGGGATTCATCACGTAACAGCTATAACTAGTAGTGCAGAAAAGAACTATGAATTTTTCACATATGTTTTAGGTATGCGTTTAGTAAAGAAAACGGTCAATCAAGATGATATCCAAACATACCATTTATTCTTTGCAGACGATAAGGGAAGCGCTGGAACGGACATGACATTTTTTGATTTTCCTGGAATTCAAAAAGGGGGACATGGAACAAATGAAATTTCAAAAACATCCTTCCGAGTACCAACTGATGCAGCATTAGACTATTGGGTAAATCGATTTGATCGATTAGAAGTGAAACACTTTGGGATAAAAACACAGTTCGGTAAAAAAACATTATCTTTTGTTGATTTCGACGACCAACAATATCAATTCATATCAGATGAGCATAATAAAGGAATTGCTTCAGGTACACCATGGCAAAATGGACCAATTCCATTAGAATATGCAATTACAGGACTTGGACCAATTTTTATCCGTGTAGCTAATTTCGCATTCTTTAAAGAAGTAATTGAAAAAGTACTTTTATTTAAAGAAATTGATAAAGAAGGTTCATTCCATTTATTCGAAGTCGGTGAAGGTGGAAATGGAGCACAAATTATTGCGGAGCATAATGAAATATTACCACAAGCTTTCCAAGGATTTGGTACAGTTCACCATGTGGCATTCCGAGTAGAAGATACATCTGTATTAAAAGAGTGGATTAAACGTCTAGATTCATTTAGATTACCAAACTCTGGCTATGTAGATCGTCACTTCTTTGAGTCATTATACGCAAGAGTCGCTCCACAAATCTTATTCGAATTTGCAACAGATGGCCCAGGATTTATGGGAGACGAACCTTATGAGACACTTGGTGAAAAGTTATCTTTACCTCCATTCTTAGAACCAAAACGTGATGAAATTGAAGGAATGATTCGTCAGATTGATACTGTAAGAAGTACGAAGGAATTTGTTAAAGAATAATGTCAGAAAGCACTCACTTTTGAAGTGAGTGTTTTTTTATTAAATAACTCTTAAATTTAAATGTAAAAAATTACCTAAAAAATTAATGCATAAATCGATTTGTTATTCTAATGAAATATTTCACTGAATAAAAATCTTATGAACTAAAATAATTTTTTAGGAGAGGGAACATGAATAGTACATCTGGTAGGCGTTTATCGAAGGATGAAATGGTTACTTTAATACAAAATGGACTAGAGAGGACAAATAATCCGAAAAAGATTGTTATAGTAGGAGCGGGAATTTCAGGTTTAGTAGCAGGTTATTTATTAAAGGAAGCAGGACATGAAGTGACGATTTTAGAAGCAAATGGTCGAGTAGGTGGACGAATTTTTACGAAAAGAGCGCCTTTTATTAATGATCAATACTTAGAATTGGGTGCAATGCGTATTGCTTCTGATCACAAACTTGTACTTGAATATATAAATAAATTTAACTTAAGAGTGAATGAATTTGTAAATGGGAAGTCAGAGGATATTATCTTCGTTAACGGGATAAAAACAACCCAGAAGCAATATGAGCAAAATCCAGATATTTTAGGTTATCGTGTTGCGGACAATGAAAAAGGGGTTAATGTTGACCAGTTAATTGAAAGGTCACTAAAGTCCGCAATGGATTTTATTAAACAAAATCCTGATGAAAATTGGAAAACCATTATTGAAAATTATGATCATCATTCAATGGATTCATTCTTAAGATACAACCCAATCGGTACACCATTGTCACCTGGAGCTGTAGAGGAAGTAAAAGTACTTCAAGGAATGGAAGGGTTTCCTGAACTTGCCTTTACTGCCATTTTAAGAGAGTTTATTGTATTATTTTCAAAGGAAATTAAGTTTTATGAGATTACAGGTGGAAATGATCAACTACCTAAAAAGTTTTTAACACAATTGAAGGATAATCTATTCTTTGGACAAAAAATGAATAAAATCGTGCAAGAAAATAATCAAGTAACGATTCACTCAGATCATTATACAAGCCATCTGCCTTATCAAACTACTGCTGACTATGCCATTATTACTATCCCCTTTTCGTTATTAAACTTCATAGAAGTGGTTCCAAGAAATTCGTTTTCTTATGATAAATGGAAAGCAATACGAGAATTACACTATGTTCCGTCTACTAAAATTGGACTTCAATTTAAAAGTAGATTTTGGGAGAAAGATGGAACATTAGGTGGGAAATTAACAACAGATTTACCAATCCGATTTGCATATTATCCAAGTAATCATAATGGTAAAAATGGATCGGGAATCGTTTTAGCTAGTTATACTTGGGAAGATGATGCACTGATATGGGATAGTATGTCAGAAAATGATCGGATAATGAATGCTTTAAGTAATTTGGCTACTATCCATGGTAATCAAGTTTATACAGAATTTATCACAGGTTACACTCATAGTTGGGCTCTATATCCATACTCTGGGGGAGCGTTTTCTATGTTCAAACCAGAACAAAATAGAGAGCTGACACCTTATATTTCCACACCTGAGGGGCGAGTTCATTTTGCTGGTGAGCATACATCTTCTGCGCCTGCATGGATTGAAGGTGCAATCGAATCTGGCATACGGTCAGCATTTGAAGTAAACAGCCGTACCTTCATTGAACGATAAAAATTCATTTTTTATATTTCCGTTGAATATAGTGAAAATAGTGGATGTCTTTTTATTTGAGGGAGTGATCAGTTTGAACGAAAATAATCAAGGACTACAATTTACCCCTGTGAAAGCATGGAATGTTTTTCATGGCCCAAATGACCCGTGTCCACCAATTGGTACAAAATATTACTCTACACCTCCACACTTATATTTAGGATTTCAGCCACCAGGACTAGAGCAATTTTCTTACAAAGAGGCATTGAAAAAAGGTACTTTATGGAAAGTGTTTTATGACTTTTACGAAAATCCATATAAAGCAAGGAGGGATTAAAAATGCCTGAGCAACTTCCTCCAGAATATTATCAAGATTTAGAGGAACTGCAAGCAGTAGATTTCGTTCTTGTAGAATTAACTTTATATTTAGATACTCATCCAGATGATCAAAATGCAATTAACCAATTTAATCAATACGCCCAATATAAAAAACAAATCGAAGCTAATTTCGAATCAAAATATGGACCATTATATCAATTTGGTGGCAGTTATTCAGATCAAAACTGGAACTGGCACAAAGGTCCGTGGCCATGGCAGGTTTAGAAGGAGGGAATATTTATGTGGATTTATCAAAAAAAATTGCAATATCCAGTTAAAGTAAGTACCTGTAACCCTATGCTTGCCAAATTTTTAGTTGAACAATACGGTGGAGCAGACGGTGAGTTAGCAGCTGCCTTAAGATACTTAAATCAGAGATATTCAATTCCCGATAAAGTTATAGGACTTTTAACAGATATCGGAACAGAGGAATTTGCTCATTTAGAGATGATTGCTACAATGATTTATAAATTAACAAAAGACGCAACACCAGATCAAATGAAAGCTGCCGGATTAGATGCCCATTATGCATCACATGATAGTGCATTGTTCTATCATAATTCAGACGGTGTGCCGTTCACGACTGCTTATATTCAAGCAAAAGGTGATCCTATTGCAGATTTATATGAAGATATTGCAGCTGAAGAAAAAGCTAGGGCAACTTATCAATGGATCATTGATCTTTCTGACGACCCGGATTTGAATGATAGTTTAAGATTTTTAAGAGAGCGTGAGATTGTACATTCTCAGAGATTTAGAGAAGCTGTGGAAATTCTGAAAGATGATCGACAACAGCGGAAGATTTTCTAGTTAGTTGATATTATTTTGAACCTGTTCCTGGTAGATCGGGAGCAGGTTTTATTTTTTTGCATGTATGGAATGATTAATAAATAGAACTGTAGCTCTAGTGTGAGGTACTTGAACAGTGCTTTATAGTTGATAAAATTGCTCTTTTTTATTGATAATTAGCAGATTTTTATCAAGTTAAAGCAGTTTTCTATTTGAAATAAACTTCTATTATCAAGTTTTCAGGTCATAATACCTTAACTGGTATGGGTAAAAGTTAAGTTTATTTGCGATTCTTTAATATTTAATTGCAGTTTTGGTATTTTTATTTGCGGTTTTCTAATTTTAATTGCAGACCACTGTTTTTTTGCACCTTTTCAATCTTTATTTGCACGAATAGACTCCTTAATTGCGATCCTCAAATACTTATTTGAGCTCAGACTTAATTCGCCGCAATTCTTCCTTTAATCTGTACCGATAAAATCTTAATTTTTTGAGACATCCTCATTAACGCATACTATATTTAGTTAAAGCATTCATCTACAACTGTACTCAAGACAAGTTCACCAATTGTTATTATGACAAGAAATGTAACATATTCCACAAATCACCAAGTTGTTAATAGTATTTCCAAAGTTTATATGATAATATGAAACTATAAATCACGCAAGCGTGATTAATACATGATAAGGAGTGTTAATAGCATATGGCAATTTCTTTACAAAAAGGTCAAAAAGTCGACCTTACAAAAGGAAGAGCGGGACTTTCCTCTTTAATTGTAGGTTTAGGTTGGGATCCGGTGAAAAAAAGTGGTGGTTTCTTCGGATTTGGTAAACAAGAAAATATTGACTGTGACGCTTCTGTTTTAATGTTAGATGAAAATGACAAGTTAAGAAGTGCAAGTGATGTAATCTATTTTGGAAACAAAAAAAGCTTATGCGGTAGCGTAGTTCATTCTGGAGATAATCTAACGGGTGATGGTAACGGTGACGATGAGCAAGTATTTGTTAATTTAAATAAGGTTCCTTCTTATGTACATAAACTTGTCTTTGTTGTAAATATCTATGCTTGTGTTCAACGTAAGCAAGATTTCGGTATGATTAAAAACGCATTTATTCGAGTAGTAGACAAGTCAGCAAACGCTGAGTTAGTAAACTACAATATCACTGATAATTATTCAGGATTAACTGCGTTATACCCTGGTGAGATTTATCGCCATAATGGGGAGTGGAAGTTCTCTGCAGTTGGAGAGGGAACAAAAGATATTGCATTAGATAAAATTGTTCAACGTTTTCAATAAATAAAAAACATAATTGAAAAGGAGTGCATTTAAAATGACAGTAAATTTATTAAAAGGACAAAAGGTAGATTTAACGAAAACAAATCCTGGTTTAACGAACATTGTTGTTGGATTAGGTTGGGACACTAATAAGTACAGTGGCGGCAATGACTTTGACTTAGACTCATCAGTATTTTTATTAAATGGAGCTAGTAAATGTGCTACTGAAAAAGATTTCGTATTTTACAACAATACAGTAGGTGGAAATGGATCAGTTGAACACCACGGCGATAACAGAACTGGCGCTGGTGATGGTGACGATGAGCAAGTTACAGTTAATCTAACAAACGTTCCTGCTACAGTAGAAAGGATCGCATTTGCAATTACGATTCATGAAGCTGATGCACGTAACCAAAATTTTGGACAAGTAAGCAACTCTTATGTTCGTATTTTAAATGAAACGAATGGTGAAGAATTAGTTCGTTATGATCTAGGTGAAGATTTCTCAATCGAAACTTCAGTAGTTGTAGGTGAATTATATCGTCACAATGGCGAATGGAAATTTAATGCGATTGGTAGTGGATACCAAGGCGGTTTAATTTCATTAGTTAAAGATTACGGATTAGATGCTTAATTTTGCCTAATAAAAAAGTAGGTTAATAGTTAAAAGGGGAAAGTGTTTCTATTTCCCCTTTATTATTGTTTAGTACATCTTTAGAAAGGTAGAGAGGAAAAAGTTTCTAAAGATGTCCTAGATTGTAATTTAAGTTTAAAATGTTTTCCTATTGTAATGTTGCATTATTTGGAAGTTCGGGGTGGGATTTTGAATAAACAAAGTAATACGATAAATTTAAATGATCCAAGTTTACTTAGTTCACGTCAAGCGTGTCAAGAATGGGGGATCAATGACTCAACATTACGGAAACGAATAAATGATTTTCCAGACGGTACGATACGTAAATTTGGTTCCTCTTGGGTAGTAACTCGTGAAGGTATGGTAGCAGTTTTTGGACAACCAAAAATGAAATAATAACATCGGAAAGGAGTATCTTTATGTCTGCGATCAACCCAAAAGCCATGGATATTAATCAACATGAGTGGTTGAGTATCTTGAAACAACCTTCTATATTAAGACAATCTTATCAAGTAGAAGGAGAAACTATACAGTTTAATCAAATTGCATGGAGAATTTTAGGAACTAACATTGATGAAGATGAGTATTTTGAAAACTTATATGAACTAGTACATGACGAATCTTTAAATGTCATTCTATTAAGCGAAGAATTAAACAAGACAATTTCGAATGATATGTTACAAGCTGTTCAAAGAATAGTAACAATAAACACTGCTGAAAATGGATTGTCAGTGAACAGACTAATTGCATTCCTTGAAGGTGAGCGATTAATTCCGAAGCACGAAAATCAGAACATACATAGACATATTCGAGAGCAAATTAAATCTGTATTATCTAGCTTTAAAGATTCACATAAAAATGGATTCCTTGATAGTAATTTTAGAAGGATCATAGTTGATCTTGTAAAATGGTTACATAACCATGTAAATAAATGGATTGAGAGTTTTCCTACTAGTTCTCCACTTATCCTATGGTATGGTGACACAACCTTAAGTGAATGTTATTTCCTTTACTTGCTAATCCTTTTAGGTTTTGATGTTGCTATATTTCATCCGGAAGGAAAAGATGCATTATCCCATTTACTAGGTACCAAGAGCGACGGAATTAAAATATTACCTTCAACGACATCTTTCGTACCTTTTCCACTAGAAAAGCCAGTTAGAAAGAGTACAGTTGCCCATAGAGCAACAAAGGAAATTGAGAAATTATTGCATACTGAGGATTCATTATTATATAAACCATGGCAATTTAGAAATTATGCTCCAAGATCAATTACATTAAAAACAACCTTTGATGAACTATTCATTTTACATAAAGAGAGAGCAATGTTACGTCCAAATTTCCAAGTAAAAGAAAATAGTGTTGAAATTCCGGTTTTCTTTATGAAGATTTTAGGTGTGACGAAAAACCACCGTGAATATTGGGAAAAGATTGGCCAACTAACTGAAAGCAATTTAACACTTAAAATAGATAAATTTCCATTTACCCAATTAGTTAAAGGAAATCAACAATATCATTATCAAAATGCTTTAGGGCGTGACGGGCTGCTTGACCCCGATAAGATGTTGGCTAGTAATTGGTGGAGATATAAAGAACTTCCAAGCGGATTACAGTTTGGTCTAGCTTCTGCTATATCTAGATATGTTGACCGAGCAAATATTAAGTCACTACCAAATGAAACAAATGCTCAGACACAACTATTTTTATTTAGCCAATCTATGAATATGCCAAATGAAATATTAAGATTACTACAGCAGTTTGATTATACACAGCAAGTTCCAAAATTAATTATTTATAATACAGAAAGAGATGGTGAACTAAATAGAAACGACGCAGCACTACTGCTATTATTAAATGAGTTTGGAGTGGATCTAGTTTTACTTAATCCGACGGGTCAGAATGATATCGAATTATTCGTAGATGACAAATTATTCGATTCCCATTGGCTAGATGAAGTTACTTTTGATACTGAATTTCAAGTGTTGCGAGCATCAGGACAGTCACTAATTAAAAATCTATTTAGAAAAATAGTTAAATAAAAGGGGAACTTAAAATGTCTATAAATACACTTACTAGTTTAGAAAAGCAAGATGAAATTTTACAAGCGAATGCAAATGATATGAAATTGCAATTAAGAAATGAACCGGAAGTACACCGTCTAGCAAGTTCAATAGACCATAAAAATCAAATAGCTTTATTGGAGTACGGGAAAGAACCAGCAACTGAAATTTCAACCTTCTCAGGTAAAATATTAAATACAATTAAGGCTTCAAGTATGGAAGAATCTAGCGTTCTATTAAAACAATTAGGGAAAATTATGGACCGCTTTGATGCGAAAGATTTTGCAGAAGAAAAAGGGTTTCTTTCAAAAATTTTTAATCGTGGTCAAAAGTTAATTGATAAATTATTTGATAAATATCAATCAATGGGTACTGAAATTGATAAAGTCTATGTAGAAATTACAAAGTATGAACACGAAATGAAAACATCTACAAATACATTAGAACAGCTTTACGAGCAAAACGTAGCATATTATATGGAGTTAGAAAAATATATTGTAGCCGCAGAAATGAAAGCAGAAGAATTAAAAACACAGCTCCCTGCTTTAACTGAAAGAGCTGGATCAGGTAATCAACTTGCTATGATGGAGTTAGACTCCTTAAAAAACGCAATCGAGTTACTTGAACAACGTACTTACGATTTAGAAATGGCAAAACAAGTTGCTTATCAATCAGCTCCGCAAATTCGTCTATTACAACGTGGTAATACTAAACTGATTGGTAAAATTAACTCAGCCTTTGTAACTACAATTCCAATCTTTAAAACTGCATTAATAAATGCAATAGCAGCTAAGAGACAAAATTTAGTAGCTCAATCAATGAATGAATTAGATAAGAGAACAAACGAGTTACTATTACGTAATGCCAATACAATTTCACAGCAAAGTGTGGATATTGCTAGATTATCAGGATCTCCTAGCATTAAGATTGAGACGATGGAAGAAACTTGGAATATCATTATGAAGGGTATGCAAGAAACGAAAGCGATTGAAGAAGAAAATAAAATTCAACGTGAACAAGGTAAGTTGCGTTTGGAGCAACTGCAAGAAAACTTCATTAAACTTAAGCAAGGAAAGTAATGATATTAAGGGGTATTCATTAGTTTTTAAAAGTCAGTGGCCGACTAAAATGTACCCTATAGAGTAGACACTTGAAAAAGGTCACTTCTATGGGGTACTTTTTTATATAATGAAGAAAATAGAAAATCGGGGAAAATATTATATGTCAAAAAAGCTCTTTTCTAATAAGGAAATAAAAATATTAAGTAAAAATCCAAACGTTAAAGCTGTAAGTTCAAAAAGTATTACATACTCAGATGAGTTTAAAAGGATTTTTGTAACTGAAAATAAAAATGGAAAATTGCCGAGACAGATCTTTGAGGAAAATGGATTTGACGTTGAAATCATAGGTATTACTAGAATTAATAGGGCTGCCAATAGATGGCGTACTTCATATAATGATTCGGGAGTTCTTGGACTTCGTGATACACGTAAAGACAACTCTGGGAGACCAACTAATAAAGAGCTCACTTTAGAAGAAAAAAACGCTAAATTAGAAGCTCAAATCCAACTGTTAAAAGCTGAAAATGAATTGCTAAAAAAGCTAGACATGCTGGAGAGGGGGATGAAGGTAATAGAGTAAAAGATCAAGGCTCACATTATAC
>NZ_NTZO01000255.1 GCF_002559405.1 Bacillus sp. AFS001701
TGTCTAATTTAGACAGTTCTTTTACGTTCTTATACAACTAACGCATTGCTTTAGTTGAATAAGGTTATTCCTCATTTAACCAATCAAAATCATCGTGAAGTATATATTCTTGTTCCTCTAATCTTAAATAGTAATTAGAACAGACAATATCTAATTCTTTATAATTTACACCATAATCTATATCTAAATAGATATGTTTTATATCTTTATTTTCTTTCGCTTTAACAGGTATCCTATCAATTACTTGGGAGTTATCCAATACTGCTGAACGGTAAAATTCACTCCATTCATCCCATTCAAAACCATACGGAATATTAGCATAAATAACACTTTCAAATTTCAAAGTCCCTTTTTTAACACGATAGGTGAACCCACCATCTCTATCGATACGAGATATGGGCTTTAAAATTTGAAAGCTAATGTATTTTTCACGATGGTTAATAAATAATCCTTCAATCACCGTATCATATAATTCAAGTTCGTCGTTCTCTCTATAATCTTGCATCTATTACATCACCATTTCTACCTTTTTTACTTCTATTTCGCTATGGGAAATCAGTATTCCTTCTTCAACTATACTGCCAGTTAGTGCAATAATTTTTAATCCTTTTCTAATTTTAACCCACCTATTTTAAACAAGAATTTCGTCAATAATGTCTGATAGAGCAACAATTATTGGAGGGGATTCATTAATCTTATTATCTAAAGCATGGAAAAGTTACTATAATGATAAGTTAATTGAAGGATACTCAACAACTACTCTAAAAGCATATAAAATACAAGCAACACTTTTAATTAAACACTTCGGTGATATTGATATTACTCATATCTCAACTGATACTTTAAAAGAGTATCTTGTAATTGTTGGAGAAAAGTTAAAACCTGTGAGTCTAGCACATAGAGTTCGTTTTATAAAATCTTTATTCCGTTGGGCTCATGAAGAGGGTGAGATTCATAGTAACCCTTCCTCAAAGTTAAAAGAACCAAAAGCTGGAACGAGAATTCCTAAATTCTTAACTGTTAAGGAAATTGAACTCCTTCGGGAAGCCTGTAATACGCCAAGAGAACATGCAATAATTGAGTTTATGTACTCATCGGGATGCCGTATCGGCGAAATTGTCTTAATAAATAAAAATGATATAAATTGGACGAATCACCCCGTAATAGTACGAGGAAAAGGTGATAAAGAAAGAGAAGTATACTTCAATATTCGAGCTGAAATTTGGTTATTTAGATACTTGAACGAACGAAACGATGCAGATCCTGCATTATTTGTAACCGAATGAGCACCTCGTCGGTTAAGTATAGCTCAAACGCGCCATATAATTAAGGAGGTTTCTTTACAGGCAGAGTTAAACAAAAAGATTTCGCCCCACCAACTAAGGCACAGTTACGCAACTCATTTAATGGATAACGGAGCTCCAATTGAAGTAATCCAAAGCTTATTAGGTCACGAAAAGAGTGAAACAACACGAATATATGCGAAACTAAGTGGAAAGCAACGCCAAGATCAATATTGTAAATACTTTTAAAAAAGGAACCGCAACGCTCCATTTAATAGCTTCTTATAAAGCTGAAGCATACCTTGCGTTAGTGAAATAAGCAGCAAAAGGATCTTCCAAGTAGGGGTCAAATCAACCTCACGCTATTTGATTAAATATAAGGATGGAACAATCAGAGGGGAGGCTTTTTTACGGGTAGATCCTAAACATCTTAAAGGGATATTTAAAAATTAAATACGAAAAAACTCAGTCATATCAAAGGGTGTATCCTAAACAAGTAAACCAATACAATCGACATAGTACGCTAATATCCGCATATAAAAATATAAATGACGAGAAATTTCGCTATTATATTTTAAAGCAAAAATCAGATGTTTTTCATTCGATGAAGAGCTTTTTCAAGCAGGAGTATGAGAAGGCAGCGAAATAGAGAGCGGTTATGGAGAATTAAATAGCGTGCGAAATTAGTAGAAAATAAGAAACAGAGAACCAGATTTGTAGGTTTTTCTGTTTTTTTATTTTTTTAATTTATTAATAATATATTGCAAAACGTAGTAGTTACGATTTATAATTATTTAACTTAATATAATTCGTAATTATTACGTTTTATGTATATTATTTAGGAGGAATAATTATGAGAGTACCTATTACAGTTATAAGCGGGTTTTTAGGATCAGGAAAAACAACGTTATTAAATCATATTTTGACAAATAGAGAGGGGTTAAAAGTTGCTGTTATTGTAAATGACATGAGTGAAATAAATGTAGATGCTCAGCTTGTTAAAAATGGAGGATTTTCTCGTACAGAAGAAAAGTTAGTGGAAATGCAAAATGGATGCATTTGTTGTACGTTAAGAGATGACCTGATGAAAGAAGTTGAAAGATTAGTAGACAATGGAGGAATTGATTACATAGTAATTGAGTCTTCGGGTATCAGTGAACCAATTCCTGTTGCACAAACATTCACTTATGTGGATGACGAGCTAGGGATTGATTTAACTAAAAAAACTTGTTTAGATACAATGGTCACAGTTGTAGATGCAAACCGTTTTTGGGAGGATTATTCTTCAGGGGAAACACTATTAGATCGTAAACAAGGAACTGATGAAACCGATATTCGTGAAATTGCAGATTTGCTTCTTGAACAAGTTGAATTTGCAGATGTTATTATTTTAAATAAAATTGACTTTTTAGAAGAACACGATGTAAAAGAATTAACTGCATTTCTTAAGAAAATTAATGCACAGGCAAAAATTATACCTGCTACATTTTCGAATGTCGATTTGAAATCTGTATTAAATACACATCTATTTGACTTTGATAAAGCTAGCCAAGCAGCAGGTTGGATTAAAGAATTAAATGAAGAACATATTCCAGAATCAGAAGAGTATGGTATTAGTTCATTTGTTTATCGTCGTAAGAGACCGTTTCATCCAGAACGCTTATTCTCATGGTTAGAAAATTGGTCAGTGGACATTGTAAGAGCAAAAGGATTTTTTTGGTTAGCAACTAGAAATGAAGTGGTAGGAATGCTATCACAGGCTGGTTCCACGATTACAATCCAAGGAGCTGGAGAATGGATTGCTACATTACCGAAATCAGAACAAGATGAAATGAGAAGAGAAGATTCATTGTTAGATAAGAAATGGGATGATCATTTTGGTGATCGAATGACAGAACTTGTCCTAATTGGAATCGATATGAAAGAATTACAGATTGAGAGGTCACTTGATAAATGTTTGTTAACAGAAGAAGAAATGGAATCAAATTGGAATGAATTTAATGATCCAATGCCAGCCTTTGCCCAAGCTTAAACATATGAACCTACTATTTAATCTAGAAAAATAAGTTTACGTTAGATAAAACTTATTGATTTTTAATGGTTGGACGAGCATATGTCTGTTTCGTATAGAATATATTTCACTATAAAAAATTATTTGAGGTGATTTATGGTACGGAAAGTTGGACAAGAAGTATTAATTTTATTTGTTCTATTTTGTTATTTATTTTGTTATGTATTTATTGATTTTACGAATTTATCGTCTTTATTTCATAAAGTACCTAAAGAACTATTAAATATGAACACAATATTTATAAGTTTGTTTTTAGAGGCTCTTCCATTTGTATTAATTGGAATCATTGTTTCTTCAATTATTCATGTTTTTGTAAAACCAGAGACGATCAGTAAAATACTTCCTAAAAATGCATTTTTGGCATTCATTCCAGTTGCATTAATTGGTATGATCATGCCTGTATGTGAATGTGGTATTGTACCAATTGTCAGATCTTTGTTAAAAAAAGGTATGCCTGCGTATATTGGGATAGTTTTTCTTAGTAGTGTACCAATTATAAATCCAATTGTATTTACGTCAACCTACTATGCATTTCAATCGAATTCTCAAATGGCATTTTTAAGACTAGGGTTAGCATTTATAGTAGTTCTACTCATCGGTTTTTTCACTTTATTATTTTATCGAAATAAAAATGTACTATTAGAAACTTTAGAAAAGAAAGAGAACCATAATCATGTTCACCATATTCATTCAAAAACAAGTCGAATAAGTGAAGTCATTTCTCACATTAGTAGTGAATTTTTCTCAACATGCAAATTTTTAATTATCGGTGGATTAATTACAAGTGTTTTTCAGACTTTTCTTGATCGAAGTGTGTTAATACATCTAGCAAATCATACGAATCTATCAAGTGTGGTCATGATGGGATTAGGATATTTCTTATCTTTATGTTCTGGATCTGATGCATTTATAGCTGCATCTTTTTCAAGCACATTTCATGTGAAATCTATTCTAGCGTTCTTACTATTTGGAGCTATGATTGATTTGAAAAATACATTTATGATGTTTGCATATTTCAAGAAAAGATTTGTATTTTTTTATATTTTCTTAACTGCAAGTGTCGTATTTGTAGTGACGTCGATTTGGAATTTATATTGGTGAGGTGAATAAATGTCTTCTTTTCAAAATCGATTACGCTCTGTATTTTTCTTCGGGATTGTTCTAATGCTTTTGAAGCTTTTAGTTTCAGGAGATATTCAATATTTCATTGCACCAAAGATGGTGAAATTCACAATCATTACTTTAGTTGCTTGTATAATTATTGGATTAATTCACTTCTTTGAATTGCTAAAAGAACATCATACGTCTTGTAATTGTTGCTCGAATCAAAAAAATAGGACGTTAAGTTTAGTAATTTTAATAAGTATTCCAGTTATAACAAGTAGCTTATTTTCAACAAATGTTCTTGGAGCAAGTATTGCTTCAAAAAGAAGTATTTCTTATAGCGAAAATATAGTAAAAAAACAAGCCAAAAAAATAAAGGTAAAAAATGATGGTTTGAAATTTATAAAAGTTGATGATTCGATGTATGGACATATTATTTCAGATGTACAGGATAGTGTAGATCAATATGTAGGTAAAAAAATATCTTTTAATGGTTTTGTATATCGTGATAAGCAAACAAGAAAAAATCAGATTTATGTATCGCGTTTTGCTATTACTTGTTGCGTAGCTGATGCTCAAGTGTTTGGGTTAATGGTTGAGGGAAAAGAGGTTTCAGCATTTAAAAATGATCAGTGGGTAAACGTAACTGGTACAATCCATAAAGTGAAGATTGGAAAGTTTTATAAACCGATTATTCAATTAGATAAAATAGCAGAAATAAAACCACTAAAAGATCCATATGTTTATTTCGATTAGGAAAGTTTAATTTATTTTTAATCAGAAAAACATTGAAAACGTAATTGTTTCGTTTTAATATTAAGCGTACTATACTTGCTTAGATTTAGGTGAGTATCTATTTTTACTTAATAAATCGTAATTATTACGTTTAAAACTTGAAATACAATAAAAAAATTAGCTAGAAGGGCGGTGCACAAATAGTAAAATATAGATTTTACTGTTTAGTGATATGAAAAAAATAAACTTAAGATCGTTATTATCAATTAGTATTTCCATCTTTTTATTAGCAGGATGTTCATCTAAATCGATTTCTACCTCTAATAATTCTGAAAATGAATCTAAAAAAATTAAAATAGTAACTACTTTTTATCCTGTTTATGAATTTACAAAAAATGTTGCAAAAGAAAATGCTGATATTAAACTATTAATTCCATCATCAATAGAACCTCATGAATGGGAACCAACACCAAAAGATGTTGGAGCAATTCAGAATGCTGATTTATTTATCTATAATAGTCCATATATGGAAACGTGGGTTCCAAATATTGAAAAAAGTTTGGACAACAAAAAATCTTCATTTATTGAAGCGAGTAGTGGAATATCTCTGATTAAAGGACAAGAAAATGAAGAAGAACATAGTACAAACAACAATTCAGAACAAATGGATCCACATGTATGGTTAAGTCCAGTTTTAGCTCAAAAGGAAGTTCAAAATATAACAAAAGCTCTTATTAACATTGATCCAGCGCATAAAGCGGAATATAAAAAAAATAGCGACAACTATATTAAGAGGTTACAAGCACTTGATGAGCAATATCGAACAACATTAATGAATATGAAAAATAAAGAAGTTATTACGCAGCATGCTGCATTTGGATACTTAACAAAGCAATACGGCTTGGTTCAAGTTCCAATTGCTGGCTTATCTCCATCGAATGAACCTAGTCCATCAAGACTGGCGGATCTTAAACAATTTGCAAAAAGTCACGATATTAATACAATCTTCTTCGAGGAAGTTGCTTCACCTAAAGTAGCGAATACGCTAGCAAATGAAATTGGTGCAAAAACAGCTGTCTTAAATACACTTGAAGGTTTAAGTGAAGATGAACAAAAACAAGGAATTGATTATATAAGCGTTATGGAGAATAACTTAAAAATACTAAAAAAAGTATTAGAAAATAAATAGAGATTAAGTAAAAAGCGTGTTCCTACTATGTGTCACGCTTTTACTTAATTAAGAAAGGAAACTAAAAGATGAGTTTAGTTCAATTTAAAAATGTCAAATTTGGTTACCATCATACATCCGTAATAGAAAATGTAAGTTTTGAAATAAACCAAGGTGAATTTGTTGGGATCACTGGTCAGAACGGTGCTTCAAAATCTACACTTTTAAAATTATTACTTGGTTTGTTAAAACCTTGGAGTGGTGAAGTTCAAATTAATAATAAAGATGCAAATAATGAACAGTTAAAAATTGGGTATGTGCCCCAACAAATCGCGTCATTTAACGTAGGGTTTCCAAGTACGGTAATTGAACTAGTGAAATCAGGTAGATTTAATCAAAAAAAATGGTTCGAAAAAATGAATAAAGCAGATCACGAAGCGATTGAAAATGCACTAGAAATGGTAGGTATGTGGGATTATCGTCATCATAAAATTGGTTCATTATCTGGAGGACAGAAACAAAAAATTTGTATTGCTCGTGCATTAGCTTCTGAACCAAATTTATTAGTATTAGATGAACCTTCGACTGGTATGGACAAAGAAAGTAGAGTAAGCTTTTATCAATTTTTGGATCATCAAGTTAGAAGACATAATCGAACAGTTGTCATGGTGACTCATGAAAAAGAAGAAGTTGAACAATATCTTGATAAAATCATCCATCTAGAGAAAGGAGAACATGGAGTATGGAGATGCTTAACCTTGAATTCATGCAAAGGGCATTTTGGGTTGGTGGATTAATCGCAGTAATCGCACCAATATTAGGTGTATTTTTAGTCTTGAGAAGACAAGCTTTAATGGCAGATACACTATCTCATATTTCACTGGCTGGTGTAGCAATTGGTTTTTTTATTCATGCTGATTTGACATTATCCAGTATGTTAGTGGTAATTATTGGGGCAATAGCAATTGAATATATGAGAAGAGCATATCTATCATA
This sequence comes from Bacillus sp. AFS001701, assembly GCF_002559405.1. Classification (GTDB taxonomy): domain Bacteria; phylum Bacillota; class Bacilli; order Bacillales; family Bacillaceae_G; genus Gottfriedia. The sequence continues at coordinate 7,358 of NZ_NTZO01000255.1, forward strand.
TTCAGAAGTATCGATTGCAATCCTAATGGCAGCAGGACTGTCACTTGCTCTGTTTTTAATGAGCATTAGTGCAGGAGGGATGACGACCAATGTAGAACAATACTTATTTGGATCAATTGTTACTGTTACTCAGAAACAAGTCTATTTGATGATTGGCGTAACAATCGGCGTATTATTCTATTTCTTTTTGCTAAAAAGACCTCTATTTTTAATGACATTTGATGAAGATACTGCTTTTACAAGCGGGGTAAATACAAAATTATTATCCTTATCGTTTAGTGTATTAACAGGTGTTGTTATTTCAGCTATCATTCCTACAATTGGAGTGTTGCTTGTTTCAGCACTACTTGTTCTCCCTGCTGCATTCGCGATTCGAATTGCAAAAGGATTTAAATGGGTTCTCTTAATAGCAGTATTAACTGCAATTTGTAGTATGTTTGTAGGTTTAGCATCTTCATACACATTGGGAACACCACCTGGTGCTACAATCACTTTGATACTAGTGATTATACTAATAGTTGGTTTTATTATTCAAAATATGGTTGTTCAAATTAGAAGAGTAAAATAATTATTTAAAAATGTTAACTGAAACAGAGAATCTTTAAAAGGATACTCTGTTTTTTGTTTTTATAGACCATAATAAGTAAATGCCAAAATTAAATAAATAATAGCATAAAAAATCATTAAAACTTCATTAATTTATCACAATTGAATTTTATACTTTCACAAGTAGATAAAAATTATTGAGGGGTAAAACCAAATGGAGATAAATACACAACTAAATTCAGTTCAAACTGAACAAGTTTCTTCGAAAAAGACATCTCTTTACAAAACAATATGGAGATGGCATTTTTATGGAGGAATGATTTTTGCACCAATCTTAATTTTATTAGCAATTACTGGTGCAATCTATTTATTTAGACCATATGTAGAACCAATGTTAGACAAAAATCTATACTATGTGGAACAAGGTAGTAAAGAGATTACACCAGGCTTACAGTTAAAAGCTGTAAAGGACAATTACCCTAATGATGCGATAACTTCTTTTACAGATGTCAAAAACCCAAAACGTGCAACGGAAATTGGAATTGCAAAAGGTGATGTTAGCTACACAATTTTTGTAAACCCATACACAGGGAAAGTATTAGGTGAATTACAAAACGATCAACGTTTAATGGAGATTATTGTAAAATTACATGGTGAAATAATGGTTGGTAAAATTGGAGATAATCTTGTTGAATTATCAGCTTCTTGGGCAATTATTTTATTAGCAACAGGGTTATATTTATATTTTCCACGTAATAAACAATCATTATTGAGCGTTTTTCGTATTCGTATGAAAAAAGGATCACGTGTGTTTTGGAGAGACTTACATGCAAGTACGGGTTTCTGGATGACAATTTTCTTGTTAGTTCTTGTTTTATCAGGTTTACCTTGGGCTAGCTCTTTTGGTGAGAGACTAGATACTTTCAAAGCAAAAGCAAAGCTTTCAAATGCACCAGAACATTTATGGGATGGTAGTATTCAATCAACTAAAATTAATAAAGATATTGCTAAAACACCATGGGCAGCTGAAAATATTCCTGTTCCAGAATCCGTTTATAGTAATAGAGGAATGTTACCGATAGAAAATGTAGTTAAAATTGCTGAAGATACAAATGTTTATCCTGGTTATACAATCTCTATGCCAGAAGGAGATAAGGGAGTTTACTTAATCTCTACTTGGGGATGGGCAGCAGGAAGCGTTAAAAATTATGTAACGATGGATATTGATCAATATAGTGGGAAAACACTTCTAGATTATCGATGGAAAGATTACAGTACGTTTGATAAAACAGTTGAAACGGGTATCGCTTTACATGAAGGACGATATTTCGGATGGGCAAATTTAATGATAAATGTTATAGCATGTTTATCACTTGTCTTAATCGTATTTAGTGGTATCACAATGTGGTGGAAACGTCGTCCAACAGGAACAGTTGGAATTCCAAAAGCAAGTGATGGAAATAAATACTTTTTAGGTGTTTTATTGATTTCAGTAATTTGTGGACTTTTAATGCCAATGGTTGGTATATCAATATTAGTAATAGGTTTAATCGAGTTTATTGTTAAATTTATAAAAAAGAAAGTTAGTCAACCTGGAATCCAATAAATAAAATTTATAACTGAAATATGCTAAGCTTACTATTATACGTTTGCTTAGCTTTTTTAGTCATAAAAAAACTTTAGAGATAAATAGAGGTGTAATATGAAAATAATAAATAGTTTAATAATATTATTGTTAGCAGTAACAATTTTTTACGGATGTGGTAAGTCAGAAGAAACAGCAGTCTCAAACAAATATTTAGATAATATAAATGTTACTCTAACTGATCAACCAACATCCAAAGATTCAGAACATAGCTATGAGGTAACTTTAAAAAATAACGAGAATGAATTAGTTAACGTTGATTCAGTGGAAATAATTTTAAAAATGAAAAGCATGAATCATAAAGCAGATGGTAAATTAAAGAGAGTCTCAAAAGGTATTTATAAAGGAAAAGTAAAATTACCTATGGCTGGTTCATGGAACAAGACAATTGTATTAAAACAAGAGAAATTTGTTCGTAAAGTGAATGGAGTAACTTTAAATTAAAAAGAAATTAATACAAAAAAGTAAAGCACTATTGCAAGTTAGGGCTTTACTTTTTTATTGGATAAAAATATCTTATGAATGTAAAATTGATAAAACCTTTCAAGTATTTTAATGAACCTGTACACTATAAAATTGATTAAATACGGGTGCATCCTAAACAGCTAAATGGATTTTTTGAAAAACAACCTTCAAAAAACTTAGTCATATCAAAGGGTGTATCCTAAACAAATAAACCAATACAATCGACAC
>NZ_NTZO01000256.1 GCF_002559405.1 Bacillus sp. AFS001701
TTTTAATATAGCTTCCGATGAATTCGTTAATCCTATTGGAGATTCTGTAAACATAATCGGCATTGTCAAATTCACATTAAAGCTATAATGACCATTAGTATATTTTTTATCGATTTTTCGTTTTACATCTTTAATATAAAAACTAGTTTCTTCATCTGTAAAAACATCATCTACATCTTTTTTAAATTTTTTAAGCTTCAATGCAATAACTAATTGTCCCTCTAAATGATCTTTTAAAATTTTTAACAGTTGTGTTTCATTCATTGATAAGGTTCGATTATACAAATTATTTTTGGTTAATAAAGTTGTCCCATTGACTACTAAATGCTCTCCATGTATTGCTAGTTCAGGTGCAAAAGGTGTAATTCCCTTCTCATAATATAATTGATGAAACTGTCGTATAGACGTTCTGAAAGCAACATTTCGAAAATCAGCAGTTTGTATTAATTGAGGAATATAGATTGGTAACTCTGGTTTATCCTTTGGTTTTAAATTAAAAACATCCGCAAGTGGACCATCTACAAAAATAAGATCTGCATTTAATCGAAATTTTGGATCTCGAAAAAACATATCCATTATAGAAAACCAATTTTTATGTTCAAGTACTTTTGACCCTATTAAGATTGCTTGAATTTTACCTCCACCAGTAACTCCACTAGCACGGGTATCAAAATAATTTCTAGATTCTTTAATCGATAAAGTTTGAACATTAAAATGTTCAGTTTTCTCTTTTGTTTCTCCGCTAAAGACTGGACTTGCCATAAATACTTCTACTTTATTTTGATCGTTTACATCGATTCCTAAAATCATCGATAAAGTGACATCTTCTATATTAACTTTCCCTCTGCAACCTGAAACGCCGATTACTAAAAAAATACTAAGCAAACATACTTGAAAATATTTCAATTGATTTTCACCTTACTTAACCTATTTTTTATTAAACCGCCGACCAATAACAGTATGGGGATACCGATCGTGATGTATAATCCAGAAATCATTAAAACATGTAAATGATTAGTTGTATTTGTAAATGTCGGAACTTGAATAAATGTAAGGATGATAATGATGATAAAAAGAAAAATAATGATAATAGGTAATAATCTAAATTTAAATAACTCTGATAACCCATTCATTCCAGCCCAAATAAACGTAACCCATGTTTTCGAAATAATCATTAAAAATAATGAGAATAAAATGAAATCTAACCTCTCAACATATTGAAATTCGATTACACTTAAAATATCGATTACTGGTTCAAATGTCATTTTGATTTCATAAGGACTATAAATAACAAAACAAATAATTGTTACGAAAACGTAAGTAAAAGTTGTTAAAGCATTTCCTATAATAACGCCTTTTACCGCCTTTTCTTTCGACTTTAAATATGGATAATAAACTAGAATTAATTCGATGCCTAGAAATGAAGTCGTCGTTAATGGAATCGTCTTAAAAATCGGCATCCATCCTTCCTTAATAATTGGTAAAATAAAATTTATATCAGCATCTTTAAGTGTGAATAACAACATGAATAAGGTAAAAAAAGCAATTGGAAAAATTGCTTCTATATATTTTGCAATTAAATGAACCCCTCCACTTATTAGCTGATAAGTTGGAAAAAGAAATAACACTAATAAAATATAAGTTTTTGTTTCTTGAAGTATGTAGGATTGAATATATAAAGTCGCTCTAACTAATACGAGATATCCTCCATATAGAAAATACATTGCTTGTAACAAAACTACGATAGATCCAATAATTTTTCCTAGATAAAAAGTAAAAAAACCTATGTAGTTTAAATTAGGAGCCTTCTCTCTAAATTTAACAAATACAATGCCAATTAAAGTAGAAATGATCCCCCCAAAAAGAATTGCAATCCAACTGCTAGTACCTCCTTTTAGAGCTAGTTCTCTAGGAAGTGACAACATTCCAATCCCTACTTGAATACCAAAAATCATTAAAATAAATTGAAATTGTGTAATTTTTGACTTCGTAATTATCATGAAAGAATCCCTTCTAACATCATTCTTCATTACGTTTATTTTGTTTTTTCCAAAGATACTTTAAAGGTACTCTAATGATTGTATCTTTAAATGCATCACGATTAATTGGAGAAAATGGCAATGTATAAGGTTTGTTATAGCTAGATAAGCTCAAACCATGGATCATGAGAATCATTGTACTTACAATCAATCCGATTAAACCAAATAAAGAAGCCATAATCATAATTGGAAATCGAATGACTCGTAAACTAGATGCCATTTCATAGTTTGGAATAATAAATGATGAAATAGCAGTTAAAGCTACAACGATTACCATAATATTACTAACGATTCCTGCTTGTACCGCTGCTTGCCCGATTACGATCCCACCTACGATGCCAACTGTTGTACTAATAGGTGCTGGTAACCTAATTGCTGCTTCTCTTAACATTTCTAAAGTTATCTCCATTACAATGGCTTCAAATAAAGGATCAAATGGAACCTTTGCCCTAGATTCCCCGATTGATAGAAGTAATTTTAAAGGAACAATTTCATAATTAAATGAAATTATTGCAATATAGATTCCCGGCAAAAAGATTGTTAAAAAGAATGCAACTACTCTAAGTATACGATTAAATGAAGCCACCATCGCTCTTGCTGAATAATCATCAATCGTTTTAAAAAATATTGCAAAATTAATCGGTAAAATAATAACCTCAGAAGATCGGTCTACGATTAAAACTACTTTTCCTTCAAGTAATGTCGTAGCTGCAACATCCGGTCTTTCAGTTGTAAAGTATTGAGGAAAAGGCGAAAATGGGTTCCTTTCGATTAATTGAGCTAAATGATTTGCATTTATAACAGAATCAAGTTTTATTTTAGAAATACTTTGTTCTACACCTGATAATAAATCTTCATCTGCTAAACCATCGATATACGCAATTGATACGATACTTTTATTTTCATTCCCGATTTCAACTTGCTTAATTTGAAAATCTCGACTTTTAATAAACCTACGAAGTAAAGCAATATTAGCTTGATCAGTTTCAACAAAGGATATTTTTGAACCTCTTAAAGAATTGTCAATACTTGGAGGTGTATACGCTCTTTGTGGCAATTTTCCAGTCGAATAAACAAATGCGACTGGATCGCCTTCTACTAGAAGAATACTTTTACCATCCAATATAGTTGTTTCAATTTCTAAGATTTGATTAGTACGAACAGTATTATTCGTTATGAATAATTCAATTTCTTCTGTATTTGTACTTATTGTATTAATAAATTGAGCTAATTTTTGTTCATCGACTATACTAGACAAATAGCAAATCACAGCTTGCTTGTCTCGAATGATCAAGTCTTTTGTCACTAAATCAGAAGTAGGAAAGATTTTCTGTATAATGTTAAGGTTTTCTATTAAATTTCCCTCAGTATGAATAACGGAAGAACGTAAATTATATTTTCTTAAACGCTTCTTTTGTTCATTAGAATAATTCACTTAATCTTCCATCCTTTCATAAATTTCCAGCTTTCTTTCAGCTAATCAGTTTTATCATAAATCACCTATTTTATACTTGAAAGGCTAGTTGGGACATAGTTGGATTTCACGTAGAACTTTCGATACAATGAACTATAAATAGATGTGATGGAGGACCAAATATGGCAATCTTAGCTAACGCAAAATTTAACCAATATAAAACGTTAATATCTTCTTTATCTCCTTCACTTGAAACTAATATATTAAAAAGTGAAAAATTTCTAGTAGATAAAGATGAAAAGAAAAATTTAGAAATTTATTATGCTCCTTTTGAGTACATTAATGAGCGAGCTAAAGTCATCATAGTTGGGATTACACCCGGCTTACATCAAATGAAACAATCTTATTCGACTGTAATCAGACTTAAAGATAAGGAAATGGATGACGAAGAAATTTTACATGAAGTTAAAAAGAATTCTAGCTTTGAAGGACCGATGCGAAAAAATTTAATTGCCATGTTAGATGAATTAGAATTACATCATTATCTTAGATTAAATTCAACTAGCGAACTTTTTAGTACAGCAAGTCATTTAGTCCAAACGACCTCTGTCATTAAATACCCTGTTTTTTATAAAGGGAAAAACTATAATGGTTCAACCCCGAATATTTTAAGAACCGATCTCCTAAATAAATATATTGTTAATACTTTTGTGGCAGAAATCATAAGACTAGAACGTCCCCTTATTATCCCATTAGGAGTTAATGTTTCAAAAGTATTAACCTATCTAACAACAAATGATTATTTAAACTCGGATTCCATTTTATACGGATTTCCCCATACATCTGGCGGGAATGGACATCGGCATAAACAATTTGCGGAAAATAAAGAAGAGATGAAAAGAAAAATTAAATTATACTTTGAGTAATGATAAAGGAGAACCAAAATGATTTTACATATTATTGGAAACAAAGACTGGCAAAATGCAAATAATTCAGGTGAATATTCACCTGATAGTTTAAACAACGAGGGTTTTATCCATTGTTCAACCCTCGAGCAAACTATTGAAATCGCAAACTTATTCTTTAAAGGTGCAACTGATTTAAAAATACTTTGTATTAATGAAGAAAAAACAAAGTCAAAAATCGTCTATGAAGATACTGAAAACTTCGGACAAATATTTCCTCATATTTATGGACCATTAAATTTAGATGCTGTCGTTAAAGTTGTTGATCTTCACGCTGACGAAAATGGACAATTTATATTACCGAATGAATTAATAGAGCAAGAATAACAAAAAACTCAGTTTCACATAGGTGAACTGAGTTTTTTAGTTTCACTCATCATCACTTAACAAATCATTTAAAAACTTTTCCCTGTTTTGTAAAAAATATTTAGTAATTTGATAGTGATCCGTATTTTCATAATCGATTCTAGAAATTTCTCCATGATCAAAGCTTAAAATATCTGCATTTGGATAACCAAGAAGAATTGGTGAATGCGTAGCAATAATGAACTGTGAATTTTCATTTTCGACTAAATCATGAATTATTTTTAAAAATGATAATTGCCTAGCTGGAGACAACGCTGCCTCAGGCTCATCTAACAAATAGATCGCCGATTCATTAAATCGATTTAAAAACAACGACAAAAATGATTCTCCATGTGATTGATGATGGAGAGACTGTCCGCCGTAACTGTCATATTTTTCATTTTCTGGATCCTCTAATTCATCTAAGTAAGTAGCAAAATTGTAAAAAGATTCCGCTCGTAAGAAAAATCCATTCGAAATTTTCGGTAACCAAGAAAGTCTTATGTAATTTCCAAGCTGTGACTCCGATGCAAAAACTTCATAATTATTATTACGTCCCCCACCTGCTGTATTAAAATCACATTTATCAGCAATAGCTTGCAATAATGTAGACTTTCCAGAACCATTTTCACCTACAAAAAAGGTTACATTACTTCTTAGGTTCAATTCATCAAAAGATTTAATGGAAGGAATTGAAAACGGATATTGGCTAAAGGAATGAATATCATCGCGCAAAAGTGTAATTTTTTTTAAAAACATTTTCATCACCTATGAAGATTATACAGTAACTATGATCCTTATCTAAAAATTTATTAGAAAGAAGTACATCATATTATTGTCTTGAACAGAAATTGAGGTATCTCAGAGCATTTTTTTATTGTAGTTGGCATAATCGATCCAACATCAGCGGATTTTATGAATTTTTTATTCGATTTAGTAAGAATAAGAGCATCTTTACAGTGAAAGTGTCTGCAATCATCCAACTCCCTGGTCAAAATACCCTAACCAGTATAGGTAATTATTAAGTTTATTTGCGATTCTCTGAAATTTAATTGCAGTTTTGCTATTTTTAATTGCGATTATCAGATTTTATTTGCAGTACGCTGTTTATTTGCACTGATTGGCTCTTTAATTGCTGTACTCAAAGACTTATTTGCAGCTCAAGCTCTTTGTCATCACTCTTTTTTTATAGCTTTCCAAATCTTTTATACCATCAAAATAAAAAAAGAGGGTTCTCTTAACTAGTTGGACTGTTAGGATTCCCTCATTTTTTATGAAATTCAATTAGATCGAATCAAAATACAGCACTAAGAGCATCCTTATAAATCACTATCGCTCTTACTACGTGAAAAATAGCTACTAGAATAATAGTTACTTCATAAGCAGATACTTTAACTAAATCGAATTTTTTGCGGAGTACAAATTTCCGAAAAAGTGCTGGGAATCCTTCATTCAATTTTAAACAAATAATATAGAATACTAGAATGACAAAGTATAGGAAGAACCCCATGTCAGCATACTTCCAGTTGACTAAATGAGCAAATAAAGAGCATAACCAAATTATTAATACATTAACAATACAAGCTAGAATCCAATTGGAGAAAGAGGATGTCGTATAGATCGTTTTCATCAAGATCACTTCTCCTTTAAATCATCTGTAGTCAATTTTTACGCGTGTAGTCGTTCTTTTATGCGTGTATTATAGACTTTAAATTATTTTTTTTATATAAAGTTTTGTTGAAGTTTTTCCAAATAATTGTTCTGACTTTTAATTCATTTCTCATGATAAAATGAGATTATACTTACAGGAAAAGGGATGAACTACTATTAATCTACAAGAAAAAGTAAAAAATCTGCCGTTATCCCCTGGCGTTTATTTAATGAAAGATTCAAAAGGTCAAATCCTTTATGTTGGAAAAGCAAAAAGCTTAAAAAAACGAGTTCAATCTTATTTTCAAAATTCAAAGGGACATTCACCAAAAGTTAAAAAACTGGTAACCCATTTAAAGGATTTTGACTATTTATTAACTGATACTGAATTCGATGCTTTCATGCTTGAGTGTCATTTAATTAAAGAAATTAAACCAATGTATAATCGTATGATGAAAAGTCCGCAATCATTTATTTACTTAGTCATCAACTTAAATAAAAAAGTTCCATCATTTGAAATTAGCTACGAGCCTATTGAAAGTGAAAATGTATTAATATTTGGTCCTTTTACAAGTAGAAGTACTGTTGAACGAGCAGTTACCGGCATTAAGGAATGCTTTAAAATTAATTGTGGCCATCTAGCAGTTAAGAATAGCGCATGTTTAAATTATTCATTAGGGACATGTAATGGGGTTTGTCTAGGTGGATCAGCGCTTGAAGAGTACAATATGATAATTGATAAAGTTATTCGATTTCTTAATCGTACTGACATGAATCTACTTGAAGAAATGGAAAAGCTTATGTTATCAGCATCTGATCAATTTGATTTTGAGGCTGCGGCAAAATACAGGGATTGGATTGAAATGGTTAAGTCTTTAACTAATAAAGAAAAACTAATCGAATTTACTGAACAAAATCATAATATTATTACAATTGAACAATTAGAAAAAAACAAATTTAAGTACTTTCTGATTAATCGGACACAAATATTGCATTGTGAATTGGTAGAATTTGAAGACGATTCATATGATCAATTGATAGAACAAATCTATTCAAATTCACTTGATTACTTCAAAAATAATAATCAGTCTTCTAAAGATGTAAGCCGTGATGAAATCAATGAAGCTCAAATTATTTATAGCTATTTAAATAGTAAGAATTGCAAGCATCTAATTGTTCCAAAAAGATGGCTTAGTCATACAAGTACTAAATTAACAAAAGAGCTTCAAAAATTAGTTAATTTCTCTTAATAAAAATAGGCCCGAGGATAGTTTCCTCGAGCCATTTTTTATCCTTTTACCTTCTCAAACTGATTCCAGTTAATTGATTTCTCTAATAAAATTGAAAGAATTACACCCATAATCAATCCATTTGTTAAAAATGGTTGAATAATCATTGGTAGATTTCCAAATGTACCAGGAGCAATATTCATTAAGCTTACCCCTACTAACACTGGGGCTGCCAGTCTAAAAATTGTATCTGATGTAAATACTTTTCCATTTGTACTACTGAATGCTGTTCCAAACAATTGAAGATATGCAACAAATAGCACCGCATTTCCAACTGTAACAGGCATAGTTGCTAAAAATGAAATTAATGGTGGAAGTACGCCAATTATTGCTAGCAGAGCTCCCCCATAGATAAATGGTTTTCTTTCATATATTTGTGTACTTTGCAAAAATCCAAGTGATGATGTAAATGGTGTGTATGGAACAATTCCAAATAATGCAGCAATAATTGTGAAGCTGCCTGTGAAAAATAGTGAAAAGCGATATTGTTTTGTACTTGCTTCTTCTTTTAATAAATCAGACGCAGCTTTAATTGATGCAAATGTATTACTTAAATTCATAATTCCGGCAAAAAATGAAATCGCAATTATACCTATTTCTAAATTTGGTGCTCCTAAAGGGAATAAAGAAAAATGCGCACTTGCTGCCCCTACTTCTTTTGCATCTGATCCAAATAAAATCGAGTAGAATAACCATCCTACGATAATGCCAATTAATATTGAAAAATTGCTGATAATACGAGAACCTTTTAGTTTTAAAATACTAACAAATAATACGATGCAAAAAGAAAGTATACTAACCGATATACTAATTTCACCTTTACTCGTAATTCCAAGCATTCCTTTAAAGAATACAAATATGAGCTGAAATGAAAGTAAAAATAAATAAACGGTCATAACCATTGGGGTAAAGATTTTTTGAAGAAATGAAACCAAATTGAATGCAGATAAAAGTAATGTAACAATACCTGCTGCAATAAATCCTGTTGCCATTCCTCCTCCAATTTCTGTATAACTTAACCCAAAAGCAGAAGCTGATAATCCTAAATTCAGCATAACTCCCCATAATAAACCAGAATGCCCCTCCATGACCGGATATTTATGACCAATCCATCCTTGTAAAACGGATGCAATACCAGTAAAGATTAATGAACTTCTGATTGTACTTTCAATTACATCTGAAGGCAAATGAAATGCAGCACCTATTGATATGGGGACTACAATCGTATTCGCAAAAATAAAAAATAGCCATTGAACCGATGAAAAAAGAGTAGTAGAAACTCTCACGTTTTTCATAGTTTCCTCCTCCTCTTGCTTAAAAATTCTTTGTGTCTTTTATATAGACTGGGTCATTAATCGCCTTTTTCCATTTTAATGAAGTTGAAAGAAAAACACCAATAATAATGAGTGCCCCACCAAAAAGTTGAGATGAAGTTATATTATTTTTTAAAACAATCAATCCAACTAGCATTGCAACAAAAGGTTCTAAGTTAAGAAACATAGCCGCTTTTGATGCTCCGACAATTTGAATTTGATGATTCCAAATTAAAGTACAAATACCATGCATTACAATCGCTGTTACAATTAATAGGATCCAAGGCATCGCTTCCTTACTCAACGCCCCAGTTGTTTCTGAAAAAAGCGCAATCGGTAATAAACCTCCAAAACCAATAAAATTCGAGTAAAGCGTAATCGTGGTGGATTCATAGTTTTCCGTTAGCTTTTTAATCATAATAATTGAAATAGAAAACGTGAGCATCGTTAGAAAAATCCAAATCAAGCCAATTGTAATTTGAAGCTTTTGTCCGTTTGTAATTACAAAAAAGACACCTATAAAAGCTATAATTGAACCTAATACAAAACCTTTTGTTAGTCTTTCCTTTAAAAATATTGAAGCTAAAAAAGATGTAGTAAGAGGAGCAAGCGCAAGTATTAATGCAGAAGTTGTTGGATGGGTTGTTTCTAAAGCGGAATAAAATGACCATTGATTAATACAAGTACCAATTAACCCTAATAAAATAATCATAAACCCATCTTTTCTCTTAATCTTTTTCCACTTTTGCTTCATTAATGCATAGAAAGCCAAAAATAGTAATATAAAACACAATCTTAACGCTGACAATAATATTGGTGAAAACTCTTTTACTAGTATTGAACCGAAAATAAAATTACTACCCCAACAGATTACACAAAAAAGTAATAATAGGTAAGAACGAACCATTTTACAGCCTGCTTTCTCGAATTATTTTAAAGATAACTCTTCGACTGACGAACCTTTAGCCGAAGACAGAGGAGTAGTTGCACTTATACTTAATTCCTAAAATTGGCTACGACGTCGAATATCTTCCTAGTTGCCAATTTATTCTTTCTTATTGTGAAAAAATGAAAAAGGAAATCTAGATAATTCTAGAGATCCTTTTTCTTCTAATATTTTAGGCTTTTTACAAAACTTTTTTCCGGACAGGATAGTTAGTTTAAAGTCTATGTTTGGATGTTTATTTTCCTTGGGGAGGCTTTTTTGGCATCCTTTTTTATCTTAGCCAAGTGGGTTTAGCTAAAAGCCCACTTAACTTTTTCCTATCCTATTCTTTCCAATTGTTCTATTTATTTACGAATCAATCTTTCTTCACTTAAGGAACCACTAACAATCTTCCCATTATAAATAACTGCTTTACGTTTTGCTCGTCTAGCAACTGCCTCTGCCGAACAGCTTGCTTCAACTAAAACTAGATTTGCAGAATCACCTATTTTTGGCCATACTTGATTTCCTTCAATATCTAATGGAGTTTTTCCACCTGTAATATATTTTAATGTTTGCGCTAATGATACTTCATCAATCCATCTAAAGCGTTCAGCGAGTCTTCCCGCTCTTTCAAGAATATCTCCTGTTCCGAGTGGAGACCAAACATCAAAAATATTATCATTACCTACTGCTACCTCGACTCCGCGTTCATTTAGTAAATCAACTGGAGGCATTTGTCTATTAATAGGTACACTTGTAACAATCGAAATTCCTGCGTCTCTAAAGCTGTTTGCCAGTTCGTACGCTTCTTCCCTTGGGATATCTCCTATCCCAAATGCATGACTGATTACTACTCTTCCTTCCCAGCCTGCTTGTTTAGTAAATTCTACAATACGCTTCATCGTAAATGAGCCTAGATGACCAGGATCGTGTAAATGTATATCAATATCTGCATCAGCTTCAACTGCTAAATTATAAAGTTGATATAGTGATTCTTCAATATTTTGGTCTACAATAGCAGGGTCAACTGAGCCAACAATTCCTGCTCCATTTCTTAATGCTTCTCTCACATAATTGAAAGCATTTGACCTTAATAATCCATGCTGAGCAAATGCAACAACTTCAGAGCTAAGTCGGCTCGAATAATTAGTTAATGCTTGTTCGACTTGCTCTAAATTTCTTATTCCAACTTCTGGGTAAATATCAACATGCGTTCTCACATGTGTAGATCCTGAAGCTAAAAGGATTTCAAGTAAAGCTTCTGCACGTTCCTTCGTACTTGAAGCAATCGTCGGTAAGGCCATTTTTTCATATTCAAATCGTTCTATGACACTAGAAGTTAGGGTACAAGCTCTCCATACATCACCCATTAACGTTTTATCAAGATGTACATGCTTTTCAATAAATGAAGGTAAAACTAGTAAACCGTCTGCATCTTGAACAGTAAATTCACTAGTAATATCCGTTTCTTCTTTTGTTATTCGAGTGATCTTTCCATTTTCAATAAAAAGATGAAATAATTCAGTAGCAGTACCGACCACTTTGCCGTCTTCTTTTTCAAACCCAATTTCTAATCGAGCATTTTTTAACCAATAGCTAGATTTCATGAATTTCACCCCTTCTTTTAATCAATTGATACTTTATTTCAAAACTGATTCGTAATTCAGTCCACCATAAACAATATTTCCATTCGCAATTACAGCAGCACGTTTTGCACGTCTTGCTACAGCCTCTGCAGAACATGATGCATCTACTAAAACCATGCTTGCTTCATCTCCTACTTTTGGCCATAACTGGTTACCCTTTTCATCAAGAGTCCTTATCCCACCCGTAATAAATTGCAATGTTTGAGATAGTCCGTATTCATCTTTCCAATTGTATCTCTCAGCTAATCTACCTGCTTTTTCTAACATATCTCCTGTTCCATATGGAGACCAAGAATCATAGAAACCATCACATCCTAAAGCAACTTGTACACCTTTTGAATGCAGTAAATCAACAGGAGGCATTACTCTATTAATCGGAACAGTCGACATAATCGATACGCCTAAGCTTGCTAGTTTGCTAGCCATTTCAACTGATTCATTTTGAGGTACGTCACCTAGCGCAAATGCATGACTTACTGCTACGCGATTATACCAACCAGCTTGTTCAATAAATGAAACTAGTTTTTGTATTGTATAAAAACCAAGATGGCCTGGGTCATGAATATGAATATCTATATCAGCATCAAACTGTACTGCTAGATCAACCATTTCAAATAATGAAAGTTCAATATTTTGATCAATACCACCAGGATCTAATCCTCCGACAATCGTTGCTCCCTCTCTCATCGCTGTTTTCATTAATGTCTTGCTATTTGTGCGAAGTAATCCATGCTGAGGAAAGGCAACAATTTCGTGGGTCATTTTATTCTTATACGTATAAAGTGCTTTTTGAATTTCTTCTAAATTTTTCAAGCCAATATACGGATCAATATTAACATGTGATCGAACATGAGTTGCGCCACCTTTTAATAATAGATGAAGCATTTGTTCAGCACGATGTTGACCTGTTTCAGCAAGTTCAACAAGTTCAGCTGCTTCTAAATTTAATCTCTCTACTAAATTTGCAGCAGGAATACAAGCCTTCCATGGAAGTCCAAGATAAGTCTTATCTAAATGATTATGCATTTCTTTAAAAGCCGGTAGAGCTAGTAAATTTTTTGCGTCCTGAACTGGTAGCTCTGTTTGTAATGGAAAATTAGCCAATTGGAATTGTTCAATTTTCCCATCATTAATTAATAAATTGTAAAGAGTCGTCTCAGTACTATCAATTTTTCCATCTTCAAATACAAATCCGCTATCAAGTTTTACATTCTTAAGCCAATATGATTGATTCATCTCATCACTCTCTTTAATAAAACTTAAACTGTTGTTGATTCAAGATTTGAAATTGAACCACTTACAACATTACCTTTAAAAATAACTGCAGCTCGTTTTGCTCGTCTCGCAACTGCTTCAGCTGAGCAAGTAGCTTCTACAAGTACGATATTTGCTTCATCTCCTACATTTGGCCATGCTTTTTCACCTTCATTATTTAAAGGAGTTACTCCGCCTGTAATAAATCCAAGACTATTAGCGAGTGTTTTTTCTTCTATATATCTAAATCTTTCAGCAAGTCGTCCAACTTTTTCAAGATTATCTCCAATTCCAAATGGCGTCCAATGATCTGTAATGCTGTCATTACCTAGTTCAACTTTTACACCTTTTTCACTTAATAAAGGAATTGGAATTGTTCTAAAAATTGGAACCGTAGAAGTAATTGAAATTCCTAAATCAGCAAATCTCTCAGCAATCGCAGTAGCATCTGGAACAGAAAGATCCGCTAATCCACTTGCATGACTTACTGTAACTCTTCCTTGCCATCCTGCTTTTTCAGTCAATGTTGCTAATCTTTGCATTGTAAATAATCCAAGATGATCTGGGTCATGTAAATGAACATCAATATCAGAATTTGATTCAACTGCTATTTCCATAATCGTCTCAAGAGAACGTTCGATGTTTTCATCAATTGAAGCTGGATCAACTCCACCTACTAGATTTGCTCCATATTTCATCGCTTCTCTTACTAGTTCAACAGAGTGACTTCTTAATAGTCCGTGTTGTGGAAATGCAACAATTTCATGTGTTAATTTATCTTTATATCCTTCTAAAGCTTGCAGCGTTGCTTCTAAATTTTTTAATCCGATAACTGGATCAATATTACAATGTGTACGAATGTGAGTCGTACCGTAACTTAATAATAGATCTAGCATCTTTTCTGCTCTTTCTTTAGCAGTTGGTAATAATTTTGGTAATAAAATTTGCTCTTCTTCAATACGTGTTTTTACACCATTTGTTGCCGGCATACACGCTTTCCATGGTCCACCATAATAAGTTTTATCAATATGAATATGCATTTCTTTAAATGAAGGAACCATTAGAAGGCCTTGCACATCATATTGAGGCAATTGATCTGTAATTAAATCACTAACTAATTGAATAGAAGCTATTTTACCATTTTCAATTTTAACATTGTACTTTCCAGTTGCAGTTCCGTTGATCACTTCATTGTCATTATAAGTAAAACCATTTTCCAGACTCACATTTGTTAACCAATACGATTTTGACAATATACTCACCCTTCCATCCCACATTAAATTTTGATTCTATTTTAATTATAAGTCTGTTTGAAATATTTTGATTTTAGTATATTTACATTTTTTTAAGGTATTTTTACTACTTGTCTAAGTCAATCAATGAAAAAGTAAACCTTTTGAGTGTTGAGATTAAAAAAGTTTGTGTTAGTTGATTTCCACTACAGGATGTTCGCTTTCCATGGGGCGTGACCTGAGCCTCCTCGTTCCTGCGGGGTCTCATGCTTCCCGCATCTCCCATAGGAGTCAAACATCTTTCCGTTCCAATCAACTTATTCATCAA
>NZ_NTZO01000257.1 GCF_002559405.1 Bacillus sp. AFS001701
ATTTTAATCCACGTTTCATTTTAATCCCCCTAAAATGTTTGTTTTTATTTTTAATGTTGTTTTTAATTTTTGTTTGTTATCTCTTACAATCTCTACTTTAAAGTTTTTAGGTTAAGCAAGTTTTAATCAATCGTAAAGAAATTGTAAATCTTTTTAAGAGGAAGTATGTTTAATTGATTTATGGGAACTTAATATAGCGATAAAATACTAATTAGTTATTAAAATCTGCTAAATATAAAAAAGAAACTACTTAAAAGCAGCTTAACTTTTAAGTAGTTTCAGGTGCTGATCTATGCCGAATAGGGAATGCTAAAAACACATAGGGGAATCTTAAGGGAAATAAAAAAAGCTGACTCAGAAAAGTCATAGACCTTTCGAATCAACTCTAAATTGATTTATTATTGTAAACCTGACATTTCTGAAGCTGGGATATAACCCATTTCAACTAACTTATCAGCAAATTCATCGCCACTAATAAATTCAATATATTCTTTTACTGGAGATTTCGCATCACCTTTTGTAATCATATACTCATATGAATAGAATGGGTATGCACCAGAAGTAATGTTATCAGTTGAAGATTCTTTTCCATCAATTTTCACAGTTTTTAATGCATCTTTTTTATCGCCGATTAAATATGAGTTAGCAAGATAAGAAATTGCTCCAGGAGTAGAGTTTACAGCTTGTTCAACTGCACCGTTTGAATCTTGAACAGTTCCTACGCCATCATTAATCTTAACGTCTTTCATGATTTTCTTTTCAAACGCTGCACGAGTACCAGATGATGCTGGACGGTTAATTACATTAATTTTCTCATCTTTACCGCCAACTTCTTTCCAGTTCGTTACTTTTCCAGCGAAAATATCTTCAATTTGTTGAAGTGTAAGTGAATCTACACCAACATCTTTATTTGTAACCATTGAGTAACCAACACCAGCAACTTTAGCTTCTACTAATGAACTCGCTAAAGATTTATCTTCTAATTTTTCAGCAGCAGGTACATCTGAGTTACCGATTTGAATTGCTCCAGTTGATACTTGGTTTACCCCAGTACCACTACCGCCACCTTGAACTGTAATTGAAACTTGTGGAAACTTTGCCATAAATTCAGTTGCCGCTTCGTCAGCTAGTGGTTGTAATGCTGTTGATCCTGCAGCACCAATTGTTCCTGTCAATTCTACTTTTTTATCATCTGTAGTCTTACCAGTT
>NZ_NTZO01000258.1 GCF_002559405.1 Bacillus sp. AFS001701
TTTTTATTAATTGTATTTGTTGGACAATCAATCTTTATGCAATCTTTTTATACGAATAAGAAAGTAAATATTGTAACAGAAGAACTTACACAATTTGCTAAAGGGTATAAAGCGGGTAAATTTAACAACAATCAGTTTCAACAAGAACTATCCAAACTATATTCCAAATACAATACAACTTTAGCTGTTTTAGATAAAAGAGGGGTACTAAAAGCTGAGAATAATTTTGATTTAACCGTTCTTACGAATGAAGGAAAAAAGGTATATGTACCTTTAAATAATCTATTATATTCGGATCAAATAGACAGTATTTTAGGTCTTAATATTAAAGAAAATTCAAGGATTACAATCCGAGGTTATGTTCAAGATGATTATTTTATTCCACTCTATATAAAAACAAATATGGGTGTTTGGCAAGAGGAAAATCAACCGTCTAACACGGTTCAATTGTCAACTAAAGATAGTCTTCAGGAAATGGTGAATATTGAAATTAAAGGGAAAGTTGTTAATTTACATTTACCAATTGCAAATCAATATACATATTCTGCTCAAATGAACTCATTAATGGGTGCGATAACTGATTGGACAAAGACTAATGAAGATTTTTCTAACTATACTGAGGAGGATTTTCCATTAATTTATCGTTACTTAGACCGAGCAAATGGATTAGAAAATAAAGTTTTTATTTACCCAATCAATACTAGTAAAGGTTCAAAAGAAGTTATTTTTGCTATTACATCATTACAACCAGTAAATGAAGCAATGTACGTTTTAAAAGATTTTTATATTTACGCTTTTATTATTGCTTTATTATTGATTGTAATCGTTTCTTTTTACTATTCGAAATTGATTACGAAGCCATTATTGAAAATGAATTCTGTAACAGATCAATTAGCAAAGTTAAACTTTAATGAGAAAATCGATATTCAATCCGATGATGAAATTGGACAATTATCCAAATCAATTAATTCATTATCCGAGAAGTTAGCTAGTACGATTGAAAATTTACAGCAGGCAAATGTTAAATTAATGAAGGATATTGAAAAAGAAAAGCAGTTAGAACAAATAAGAAAAGAGTTTATTAGTGGAGTATCCCATGAGTTGAAAACGCCACTTAGTATCGTGCAAAGTTATGCAGAAGGTTTAAAAGATGGATTAAATATTGAAAAAAATGGTTATTATGCAGATGTAATCCTTGAAGAAGTTGATCGGATGAACGGGTTAGTTGTCGACATGCTAGAACTTTCCAAACTTCAATCAGGAACATACACACTTAAAAGTGAACCTTTTTTAATAGTGGATTGCATAGAAAATGTGATTATTCGCATGTTTGAAAATAGTAATAATCATTGTCATTTCAATTTTAAGCTAGACGAAGATACGCTAGTAATAGGTGAAAAAAGAAAAATAGAACAAGTAATCATTAATATCCTTTCAAATGCAATCCATTATGGTAACCCAGGTAGTGTCATAAAAATGAACTTATTAGATGAAGGGGATTATGTAAATATCTCTATTTTTAATAAAGGTAATCCAATCCCTGCTGATAAAATTGATAAAATTTGGGATCGCTTCTATCGAATTGATGAATCTAGAAATAGACAAAATGGTGGAACAGGTTTAGGTTTAGCAATCGTAAAAACAATCCTTGACTTACATCATTCAACTATAAAAGTTCATAATAAGGAAGATGGAGTTGAATTTATTTTTAATTTGAAAAAATATTTGAATTAAATCAAAAAGTTCACAGCAAATACACATGAGTGGGTTAAATTAATATCAATCAAAGATACCTACATATTGGAGGAATGAATTATGGGATATTATGATGAAACAGATTTATACGATGAAAATAATCATAAAAGACAAAAGAGAAGTAGACGTGGAGGGTATCCGCTTGTTACAGGCTTTATTGGAGCGATAATTGGAGCTGTAACGATCTCAATCGTATCCCCGGATATTTTTAACTTAACAAATAAAAATGCAAACTTATCAAATGATACGAATACTGTACCCACACAAGTTATTAATGTATCACGCGAAGATTTAACAACTACGATTCAAAATGCTCGCAAATTTGTAGTAGGAGTTAATAACTATCAATCATCAAATCCATTTTCAATGGAAACTGAAGAAGCTGGATCTGGTTCAGGTGTAGTTTATAAAAAAGTAGGAAATAAAGCATTAGTAGCAACAAATAACCACGTTGTTGCTGGTGCAAAGCAATTAAAAGTAAAAATGGCAGATGGTCAATTAATTGACGCTAAACTTGTTGGAACAGATGAATTATTAGATTTAGCTGTTGTAGCAATTGATGCAAAATATGTTACGAATATCGCTAAATTAGGTGATTCTGAAAAAATAAATGTAGGTGAAACTGCTATTGCAATTGGAAATCCACTTGGATTTTTAGAAAGTACTGTTACAGAAGGAATTGTAAGTAGTAAAGCTCGTGAAATACCACAGGATATCGATGGAGATGGCGTTGCAGATTACCAAACTCAAGTAATACAAACAGATGCTGCGATTAATCCAGGTAATAGTGGTGGTGCTTTAATCAACGCAAAAGGTGAAGTAATCGGGATTAATTCAAGTAAAATTGCTGAACAAGCTGTTGAAGGTATTGGTTTTGCAATTCCAATGAATATTGCAAAACCAGCTTTAGATCAAATCGAAAAATTTGGTGAAGTGACTCGACCTGTAATGGGTGTAGGCTTAAAATCACTTGATGAAATACCTCAATTTAATATCGAAGAAACATTAAAATTACCTGGTTCAGTGACTAAAGGTGCAGTTGTTACACATGTTGATCCAAATACTCCTGCTGCTAAAGTTGGAATGAAACAATTAGATGTTATCGTAGCACTTGATGACAAACCAGTAAGTGACGTAATTACTGTCAGAGAATACCTATATTCACACAAAAAAGTTGGAGATAAATTAAAGATTACTTATTACCGTGATGGTAAATTAACTAATTCAACATTAACATTAGCTTCAAGTCAATGATTTGACAGGCAATTGACTTTGGAAATATGATAAAAGAATAATAAATAAGCGAAAAGTTATCTTTTCGCTTATTTTATACAGAAAGGGTGATTAGCAAATGAGTAAATACCCATCAAGAGAAGAAATTGGCAAAATTTTAAAATCAAGTAAAGTAATAGCAGTTGTAGGCTTATCAAAAGACCCGTCTAAAACGTCTTATATGGTAAGCAAAGCAATGCAAGATGCTGGATATAAAATTATTCCAGTAAACCCAACAGTTGATACTGTATTAGGAGAAAAAGCAGTAGCGAGTTTAACAGAAATTAATGAAAAAGTTGATATTGTAAATGTATTTAGAAGACCTGAACATCTATTACCTGTAGCAGAAGAGTTTCTTAAAATTGATTGCGATGTTTTCTTTGCACAGCTTGGAATCGAAAACGAAGAAGCATATCAATTGTTAAAGGAAAATGGTAAAACGGTCATTATGGATCGTTGTATTAAAGTTGAGCATGCAATGACAAGATAGGCCGTTAAAAAAGCTCACTGTTTCAGACTGGCCATCAGACGCTCGTTTTCTTAGTTGCTTTGTCTGGCTACGGTGCTCATTACCGCTTAGGGGTAACTTGGGCCAAAACTTGCCTTCATGCCTCGAAAGTCAAGCGCTTACAATCAGTCTGAAAATCAAATTTTTAAATTTGTTTTAAAATTTGGCTCACTGTAAATCAGTGAGTTTTTTTAACGGAAGATCGAGTAGGGAATAAGAACACAAGGTAATCCGAGAAATTGTTCAGAAAAGCATAAATTAGAAAAGCAATAAAATGCTAGTTTGCACGATCTGTAAAAATGAATTTTGTAAGTTAATTTATCAATTTTCAACTTTAATCCTGCATTTTCTTGATTCTAAATTCCAGCTTTTTATGAACTTGTCTGATTTTTTTTTTCATGTTCGACTTGTAAGTTAGGAAAAAAACCATTAACATGAACGATTAGAAGAAACATTTTATTTATAATATGATATAATGGAACAGATGTTCTTATGAAAGTGTTTAGTTAGAAAGGAGAAATGGTGTTGGCAAAGAATGAAACAACATATAACGAAGATGCGATACAGGTACTAGAAGGTTTAGAAGCTGTACGTAAACGACCTGGAATGTATATTGGCAGCACAGATAGTAGAGGTCTGCACCATTTAGTTTATGAAATCGTAGATAACTCTGTAGATGAAGCATTAGCTGGTCACGGGACTCAAATAGATGTGGTTATTCATAAAGATAATAGCTTAAGCGTAAAAGACCATGGTCGTGGGATGCCTACTGGAATGCACAAAATGGGAAAACCAACTCCAGAAATTATTTTAACTGTATTACACGCAGGTGGTAAATTTGGACAAGGCGGCTACAAAACAAGTGGTGGTCTACATGGTGTTGGTGCATCAGTAGTAAATGCTTTATCAGAATGGTTAACAGTTGAAATTCACCGTGAAGGAACAGTTTACAAGCAACGTTTTGAAGATGGAGGTAAAGCAGTAACTTCATTAGAAATCGTTGGTAAGACAAGACGAACTGGTACGACGATCCATTTTAAACCAGATCCAACTATTTTTAGCACGACAAATTTTAACTTTGATACTTTATGTGAAAGACTTAGAGAGTCAGCATTTTTATTAAAAGGTTTAAAAATTACTATTAAAGATGAACGACATGATGCGTTTGAAGAGTTTTATTATGAAAACGGTATCGAAGCATTCGTATCGTATTTAAACGAAGAAAAAGAAGCATTACATCCTGTTGTATTCTTTGACGGATTACAAAATAAAATTGAGGTTGAATTTTCGTTCCAATTTAATGATGGATATTCGGAAACGATGCTTTCTTTCGTAAATAATGTTCGTACAAAAGATGGTGGTACGCACGAAGTTGGTGCAAAAACCGCTTTAACAAGAGCATTTAATGAATATGCAAGAAAAGTAAGTCTTTTAAAAGAAAAAGATAAAAATCTAGATGGAGCGGATATTCGTGAAGGATTAGCTGCAATTGTTTCTGTACGAATTCCTGAAGAACTGCTTCAATTTGAAGGACAAACAAAAGGTAAATTAGGTACTAGTGAAGCAAGATCAGCTGTTGACTCAGTTGTTTCGGATCAATTAGCTTATTTCCTGGAAGAAAATCCAGACATTGCAACTTCATTAGTAAAGAAATCTATAAAAGCTTATCAAGCTAGAGAAGCTGCAAGAAAAGCACGTGAGGAAGCAAGAAGTGGTAAAAAGAGAAAGCGTTCAGAAACTTCATTAAGCGGTAAGCTCACACCTGCACAGTCACGTAACCCACAGAAAAATGAATTATACCTAGTTGAGGGTGATTCAGCTGGTGGTAGTGCGAAACAAGGCCGTGATCGACGTTTCCAAGCAATCTTGCCCCTGCGTGGTAAGGTTATCAATACCGAGAAGGCAAAATTAGCTGACATAATGAAAAATGAAGAGATTAATACGATAATTCATGCAATTGGTGCAGGCGTAGGTAGTGATTTTGATATTGATGATGTTAACTATGACAAAATCGTTATTATGACCGATGCTGATACAGATGGAGCGCATATTCAAGTACTTTTATTAACATTCTTTTACCGTTATATGAAGCCATTAGTAGAGGCTGGTAAAGTTTATATTGCCTTACCTCCTTTATTCAAAGTAAGTAAAGGTTCTGGAAAAAAAGAAGTAATCGAATACGCTTGGTCAGAAGTAGACCTACAAGATGCAATCAAAAAAGTCGGTAAAGGGTATATGATTCAGCGTTACAAAGGACTTGGTGAGATGAATGCTGACCAACTTTGGGAAACAACGATGGATCCAGAAACTAGAACGCTTATTCGTGTGAAAATTGATGATTCTGCAAGAGCGGATCGTCGTGTAACTACTTTAATGGGTGATAAAGTTGAACCTAGACGTAAGTGGATTGAATCGAATGTAGTATTTGATTTAGATGAAGAGGATAAAATTTTAAACAATGAGCAAGTTGAAGTAGTAGAATCAGAAGGGAGCAATGTCTGATGCAATCATCGGAAAAATTATATAATATCCCTTTAGAAGATATAATAGGTGACCGCTTTGGTCGATATAGTAAGTATATTATTCAAGAACGAGCATTACCTGATGCTCGTGACGGGTTAAAGCCAGTTCAACGCCGTATTTTGTATTCAATGCACGTTGAAGGTAACACGCAAGATAAGGCTTACCGTAAATCTGCTAAAACAGTCGGAAATGTAATTGGTAATTACCATCCCCATGGTGATACTTCTGTTTATGATGCGATGGTACGACTAAGTCAAGATTGGAAATTAA
The DNA here is from genome assembly GCF_002559405.1 of Bacillus sp. AFS001701. GTDB lineage: Bacteria > Bacillota > Bacilli > Bacillales > Bacillaceae_G > Gottfriedia. The sequence goes on from NZ_NTZO01000258.1 coordinate 6,329, forward strand.
GAAATGTATTAATTCAAATGCATGGAAATAACGGTAGTATTGATGGAGACCCTCCAGCAGCTATGCGTTATACGGAGGCTAGGTTATCAGCAATTGCAAGCGAACTATTGAGAGATATTGATAAAGAAACAGTTGATTTTGTGCCAAACTTTGACGATACGAGTATGGAGCCAGTTGTTTTACCATCAATGTTTCCAAATTTATTAGTCAACGGTAGTACTGGAATATCTGCTGGATATGCAACTGAAATACCTTCGCACCACCTTGGAGAAGTAATCGATGCGACGATTATGCGCATTGAAAATAAAAACTGTTCAGTAGATGAATTAATGACCGTAATCCACGGTCCTGATTTCGCTACTGGAGGGATCATTCAAGGTAAAGATGGCATAAAAAAAGCTTATGAAACAGGAAAAGGAAAAATCATTATTCGAAGCCGTGTTCATACCGAGGATTTACGTGGTGGAAAACAGGCATTAATTATTACAGAAATTCCTTCAGAAGTGAATAAAGCGAATTTAGTAAAGAAAATGGACGAGGTTCGTCTTGATCGAAAAGTTGATGGAATTACGGAAGTACGTGATGAAACAGATCGTACTGGGCTACGTATTGTCATTGAACTGAAAAAAGATGCAAATAACGAAGCAATTTTAAATTATTTATATAAAAATACTGAGCTTCAAATACCTTATAACTTTAATATGGTTGCGATTTATAATCGTACACCAAAACAGATGTCATTACCGGCAATTCTTGATGCATATATTGAACATCAAAAAGAAGTCATTACAAATCGTTCAAATTTTGATTTAAGAAAAGCAAAGGCTCGTCAACATGTTGTAGAAGGTTTAATGAAGGCTTTATCGATTTTAGATGAAGTGATTACAACAATCCGTTCTGCAAATGATAAACGCGATGCAAAAGATAAGTTAATCGCTCAATATAAGTTTACTGAACAACAAGCTGAAGCGATTGTTATGTTACAGTTATATCGTTTAACAAATACTGATATTACTGCATTACAAGAAGAAGCAGATGAGTTAGATAAAAAAATCAAACAGTTAGAAGCAATTTTAAACAGTGAAGCAAAATTATTGTCAGTTATCAAAACAGACTTAAAAAAAATTAAGTTAAAATATGCAGACGACAGACGTTCGACAATTCAAGAAGAGATCGAAGAAATTAAAATTTCAAGAGAAGATATAATCGCCCAAGAAGACGTCTTTGTTACCGTTACAAGTGAAGGATACGTTAAACGAACAAGTCCAAGATCTTATTCAGCCTCGAATGGTAAAGATTACGGTATGAAAGAAGGAGACCGTTTAATTTATCAAATTGAGAGTACAACGACGGATACACTAATTTTATTTACGTCAAAAGGTAATTATTTATATTTACCAATACATGAAATGCAGGATATCAGATGGAAAGATATGGGGCAACATGTTGCTAATATTATTCCTATTGAGCGAGACGAAGCAATTCTTTCTGCTACGGTCGTAAATAATTTTGAAGAAAATAAAGATTATATTTTATTTGTCACTAAAAATGGAGTTGTAAAACGTACAAGTATACAGCAATTAAAAGTACAACGATATTCTAAACCACTTGTCGGGATGTCAATTAAGTCTGATGATTCCTTAATTTTTGCTGGTGTCACTTCAGAAACTGATCAAGTGTTATTGGCTACAAGTTCAGGATACACATTGTTATTTAATGTTGAAGAGATTAGTATTCAAGGCTTAAGAGCTGGTGGAGTTAAAGGAATTAACTTAAAGGATCATGATTTTGTTGTTTCTGCAGACACGATTAGTAATGAAGTGAAAGATATTTTCTGTGCAACACATCGAGGGGCAATTAAAAAAATGAAACTCAATACGATCCCTCAAAGTTCTAGAGGTACCCGAGGTGTTAAAGTACTTCGAGATTTAAAAAATAATCCTCATTTGTTAATTGGGGTATACGCAATAAATGAAAATGATATGTTTGCTATATTAAGTAAATCTGGTCAATTTGAGACGGTTGACCCAACTGATTTAAGAAATAGTGATCAATATAGTAATGGATCATTTGTTATGGATACAGATGATTCTGGTGAAATAAAGACTATCATTCGTTATAAAAAAGAAGAAAATAATTAAAATTAGGCCTATTCCAAGCTTTTTGGAATAGGTTTTTTTGTCGAATTTGTCGAAAAATGTAAAATGATACTAGAAAAATATTTTCTTAAGATTAACCTAGTAAAATAC
>NZ_NTZO01000259.1 GCF_002559405.1 Bacillus sp. AFS001701
GTATCTGATATATTAATAACTAAACGATTATTTTCAATCCTATTCGAAACGTTTATCTCACCATTTGTTTTATTATATTTAATTGCGTTATCTATTAAATTCATAATGATTAATGTAAAGCTTTCTTTATCAATAAGAATCGTTGCATGTTCAAAATTTGTATGGATTGATAAACCAAACTTTGTCATTTTCCCCTTCATTCTTAAACAGATATCTTCTAAATGGGAATATACATCGACTTTTTCTTTTACAATTTCAAAGTCATATTTCTCAAGTTCTGCTAGCTTTAATATTTTTTCAACCATATCGTAAAGACGAAGTGATTCTTTTCCAATATTACTTATTGCTTCTTCTAATAATTTTGGATCATCCGAATACATATCTAATAAATCAATATAAGCCCTAATTACAGTCAGTGGGGTTTTAAACTCATGTGTAATCGATCCAATAAACTGCTTTTGTTGTTTTTCTAAATCTTTAAGCTTTTCAACAGCTAATTGCAGATTTTCTTTTTCTTGTTGAATGCCTTTTATATTATTTTGAATTTCATTACTCATGTAGAAAATTGCTTGACTTAAATAACCCAACTCATCTTTTCGACTTAAAGTAGAACGATCTGGATAGTTTCCTAATTGAATTTCCTCCGTTACTTTTCTAAGTTTTAAAATACTCATAACAAGAGAATTAAAAAAGAAATAACCTATGATAAAACTAAGAATTGTAGTTACTAAACCTATTTTAATAAACAGGTTAATTGTTTTATCATAAAATTTCTGATTATTAATTAATGAATAATCGAACTGAACAACCCCAATTTGATTATTAGCATTATAAATTGGGGCAAAATAAGATAATGTTTCACCGCTCTCCTGATATGCAATCTTACCTTTTAACGCATAACTTAAGGTATCTCCTACATCTCTTGTAGATTCTAAAGGAAGAGAATCTCCTACAACTTTTCCAGACATATTAAAAATTGTGACATGAAGACTACTAATAATCCCAATCTGTCTAGCAATTTCCCGACCATAACGTTTGAAAAAATCTTGAGGATTTTCTGATGTTTGGCTTAAATAAACTTGCTTTACATATACATTTGCTAATTTACTTTGCCTAGCAAGTGTTTCTTCAGTTTGTTTTTGCTGGTTTTGTTTGATACCTTGTAAGACTAATATACTTAATACAATGACAGTTCCGATTAATAGCATCGCTAAAAATAAGCTCGACTTAACTTTAATACTCATTTTCATTTAGTTTCACTAGATATCTTATATCCGACTCCAAAAACAGTTTGAATTAAATGTTGATAAGAATTACCTAGCTTTTTACGTAAACGTTGGATATGAATATCGACCGTTCTCGTTCCACCGATATACTCCATTCCCCATACTAAATCTAATAATTCATCTCTGCTAAAAATTCGATCCATATTTGATATTAATAAAACAAGAAGGTCGAATTCTTTAGGAGTTAATTCTAGACTTGTTCCGTCAACTGTCACTTTTCTTTGAGCAGGAATTACTTGTAGCTTATTAATTGAAATGCTCTTTTTTTCATCTGGTGTTGATTGTTTTTTTAATCTTCGAAGTAAAGATCTAGTTCTAGCAAGTAATTCCCTAATATCAAACGGTTTTGTTATATAATCATCGGCTCCAAACTCTAACCCTAAAACCCGATCAATAATATCATCCTTAGCTGTAAGTAAAATAATGCCAAGTCCTTCTTTATTTCCTATTTGTTTACATAGATCCAAACCGTTCATTACAGGCATCATAATATCCGATATTAAAATATCCGGATTAAAATCCGAGAGCTTATCTAATGCTTCTTTTCCGTTAAATGCATTTTCTACGATAAATCCTTCTCTACGAAATGCGTAAGTTAATGGATCGACAATACTTTTTTCATCATCTACAATTAATACTTTTCCTTGCATTTACCTCACCTAAATTCATAATTTATATTTTTATTTTTATTTACTTAAACTTTATTTTTGGATTATTAATATTTTCCTTAGGAAAAATTATAGATGGCTCGGTATTGATTTACTAAACGTTTTATCTATAAATGCAAAAAATTTACATCTTGGAAACATCTTGTTCTTTTTTTTATTCTTTGTTCTGATCATTAGTTAGTTTGGACAATATTCTAGTGCTTTATCTGAAATCATACATTTAATCATGAGTACATTTGGGAGGGAGGTATGGAATTAAAGCAAATAACTAAATTCCTTAAAAAACTACTAAAATTTTATAACTAGAAAGGAGGTAACGTTGCCTAATTGTTTGCTACCAAACCATAAATTCATGATATAATTATTTTACCTACTGTGAATCTAGGATGCTCGCGAAAGTGGCATCGGCATTGGGTAGAACCATGATAGTGAGTAGGCATAATAACAGACGAAAACCAAGTCAATGAATAAAAAAGTTGAGAATGATCACGTAAACGATAAACGATCACTCAACTATGTAGGATTCGTTGTATCCGAATTTTTACGCCCTTGGAGTGTTAAACCAAACGAGAGTAGCTTCGGCAAGATTGGACACGGAGAACAGGGAAGCAAACATGAATTTATAGATATTATAGATTAATGGCAACGGGATTCCATGGAACATCCACATATTCGAAATATGCAAGATAAGTGTAAAAAATATAAGTATTGCCATGTCGTGTTTCAAACTTCTGAAAGAGCTTTATTAGAAGGGATTTTATTAGATAACAACTTAAGTAGCGCGGACTTACTCGTCCCAGAGGACCTCGCCACACCAGAATCGCGTTATTTTGAAGTAAGACAAAATGGCGGCGAAACTTTTCGCCCTAGATACCGAATATATAAAAAGGTGACTGTACCACTTTCTTCAGTTGTAGCAATATACTTATATCCGTATTATTACCCTAGTTATCCATATATTTATCAAAGAAATTATCATCCTCAATAGTAAAAAAAAGCATCTAGTTAAATAGATGCTTTTTTATGTTAGAGTGAAATTTTATTCAGCTATAAATGCAAATATCGATAAAGGCTTTATTTCATTAGTTTTAATAGACTCTTCTAGCATTTTTACTTCTGATCGGATCAGTCCATTTAATTTACTTGGCATATTCTCAATATTATTGAGTTCATTATCGATATCCCCTAAAGTCTTATTAACTTCCCATCTAGCATCCTGTAACTGTGGAGAGAATATAGATGTTTCATCCATTATGTTCCATCCTGAGGCTTCACAAATATTTTTAATATCATTTGGAGTAAAAAGGGTGCGAATGTTTGATTCACTATTATGTTTTAATGACTCATACTGAGCCTGAATTAAAATAGTTAATAAATGTGGGTATTGCTCAATTGAGCTAATTCTTGTATCCCATTCGGCAAAGCATAATTTTTTACCCCATTTTTTGATCTTTTTTAAGACTGCAATAAATTCTTCATGTGATTTTAAATACCAGGAACAGTGAGACATAACGATATAATCAAACTCGTTTTCATGAAAATTAACAGTTGGTGATAATATGTCAATTTCAAAGTCCATCTTTAATTGTTTACCTAAATTCGATTGTAATAGGAAGTCTGCTGAATCTCCTAATGAAATTGGACTACCGTATGTTCGTGGGCCAATATCGATTCCATGAACAAATCCATTTTCCCTGACAATATAAGCTAAAACGGCAGTCGTATCGCCTTGACCACAGCCTATTTCTAATACTTTACTTCCCTTTTCTATATTCCAAAACTCAACTAATTTAAAACGATGTTCTGTTTGAATTCTTTGTATATCAGACATCCCCTTACCTGATGCCATACAACCAATAACTGATTCAACTGCATTTATTAGCATTGAATTCCTCCCAAGACGATTTAAGTTTTTTAAAACTATTTTTCTACTATTATTAATCTACTTTAAAGTTTACCTCTCCTACACCTAAATCCACGTTTATTGTTAATTTAACATCAGCTTTTTCGTACGCTTCATTAACATAAACACTATTTCCTTTCGAAATTAAATCGACTACATTTGCCTTGCCAATTCCCTTACTTAAATTTATTTTTACACCCACATCAGAAGGTAACACGATGGTCGTTTTCCCAACCCCTGTTTCAATATTTGCTTCGAAGCTTTTATTCCAGCTTCCACCTAAATTAACATTAAGCTCTCCGACTCCAGCCTCAATCTCTAATTCATTTAAATTCAGTCCACGTAAATCGAGATTTGTTTTTGATGCGCCAGTTTTAACATCTAAATTAATCGGAAGTTTATTCGAAAGCTCCAAATTCCATTCATTCTTTAATTTACCAATTTTCACTTTTGGATAATGCTTTTTAGATTGGTCAATTCTTACTTCTCCCGTTGAATCTTTAAGCTTATATGATACATCTGGATTAAAATATTTATTGTTATATTCGATTGTTCCGTCTACCCAATTTTTTGTACCTTTTGAAACGTTCATGACTCCGGCACCTAAATCTAACCTAACATCCAATTTTTTAGCTTGATCTTTCTGAATAGAAACAGTTTCTTTTTTTACCTTTTCATTGTTAAAAATTGAACAACTAGCAAGAACGAATACCGAGGTAATCATTAATAAAGCAGAAATAATAAATTTTTTCATTTTTTAACCTCCAATTAAAAACTTCTAATAATCACATTTTATGGAAATTAAAAAATCTAGATAACATCCTACAGTATCAATCCGTCTACGACCAAAGTATGAAAGTAATTAAAGTACAAGATATCCATTAATAATTATTAGACTTTTTGACAGCATTCTCCTTTAATTGTTTATAAAAAGAATTCCAACTGAAACTAGTCATACCTTCAAATTCAAATCATTACATACGTTTTCTTGAATGCGAATAAAATGTAATGAAGGAATTGCAAAGGAGGAGAATCTATGACGAGTTCTCCACTAACAACTGATCAAATGATTTCAATCATTCAAAACGGCCTTAGAAAAAATGAATCCTCAAAAAAAGTAATGATCGTAGGCGCAGGAATGGCTGGTTTGACCGCAGCTTCTCTATTAAAGGATGCAGGACACCATGTCACAATTATCGAGGCAAATGATCGAATTGGAGGTCGTGCTTATACTTTACGTGCGCCCTTTAGTCATGGGTTATATTTAAATGCTGGTCCATTAAGAATCCCAAATGTCCATCATTTAACTTTAGAGTATATTAGAAAATTCAATTTGCCAGTAAATGAATTTATTAATGAAACCCCAAACGATATCATTTATGCAAATGGAATAAGAACGAATCAAGCTAACTATAAAAGCAATCCCGACATATTAAATTATCCAGTAGCACCAAACGAAAAAGGAAAAACTTCAGGTGTATTATTGGATCAAGCATTGCATCCATTTATCAATTTTATTAATCAAAATCCATTAACTAATTGGGAAATAGTCGAAAAAAGGTATGGTAATATTTCATTTGGTTCTTTTTTAAATTCGTACTTTTCAGTAGGTGCAGTCGATATGATTGGGGTGCTCCTTGATTTTGAAGCATTTATGGGAATGTCCTTTTTAGAAGTATTAAGGGAACAGGTCGCTTTTAAATCAGCAACGAAATTTTATGAAATAACAGGAGGAATGGATCTATTACCAAAAGCGTTTCTTCCTCAATTAAAGGATAATATACTATTAAATCAAAAACTGACCAAAATTATTCAAAATGGTAACTCCCTAACAATCCAAACAACTGATAATAATACCGCAAACCAATACATTATGAACGCAGATCTTGCCATCATAGCTATACCATTTTCACTTTTAAGATTTGTGGAAATTGAACCATTCCATTCGATTTCTTATTACAAGCGAAAAGCAATTCGAGAAATAAACTACATGTCTGCAACAAAAATTGGAATTGAGTTTAAAAGTAGATTTTGGGAGAAATATGGTCAATTCGGTGGAATGTCCACAACCGATTTGCCTACTAGACTCTCACTCTATCCTAGTACAGGGATTAGCACCACTGGTCCAGCAGTAGTGAATGCAAGCTATACGTGGGCAGATGAGGCGCTAACATTGAGTGCCTTAACTGAGGAAGAGCGTATTCATTATGCTTTACGGGACTTGTCTAAGATTTGGGGAAATCAAGTTTATTCTGAATTCGTAACTGGAACGTCTTTTAGCTGGAGTCAAAATCCATTTTCTATTGGTGCCTTTACATTTTTTGAACCGGGGCAAGAGGAGGAACTGAATTCTTATATTTCATCTCCTGAAGGCAGATTGCACTTTGCAGGTGAACATACTTCTCGGTCCCATGCTTGGATTCAAGGTGCTATTGAATCTGGTATACGGGCTGCTAATGAAGTTAATAGCATATACTAATCTACTTAAAAGTAAGAAAGACCGGGTAATCACTGCCCGGTCCGATTTTAATCTAACAAATATTTTTCATTTTTACTTCACTCATCTAATGAATTAGTTCATATCATACGTTTTGTTTCAAGTCTGTTTAACTTCCCAAATCGAAACCTGATTTTATGCAGTTACTAACTATAATTATTGAATCGGACCACCTGGCCTAAATCGACACATCATAATTTCATCAACAAATCGGCCATTAGCTTTTATATTCCCTCTTTTAACACCTTCAACTTTAAACCCAAACTTTTCATATAAGGCTTGTGCCTTAGGATTTGTCTCCAATACTCCTAGCTCTACTCTTTCTAGCATTAACCAATGATCTGCCAAATCTAATACTTTCGTAAGCAAAGCTTTTCCAATTCCTTTATTATGATGATTTCCATCAGTTGCGATAAATAAATCTCCTACATGGGACCTGCGACCTGTTCTTTGCACTAAACCAACTAACCCTACTACATCTCCATTACATTCTGCGACAAATTCAAATTCGTTTGCTTGCAAGTTTCTAATTCTATTTTCCATCATGTCTACTCGCATACTAGGTAGAAATATCATATATGGAAAAACATTTTCTTGGGTGCATATACGATGAAGTGCCTTAGCATCATTTATTTCTACTGGTCTAATCAATACGTCCATCTATGCTCACTCCTACAAATAGTTTATATTAAATCTTCAAGCCATTCATGATTAGGATGATGAATTAAGATCGCCTCACGTAACCATGCTTTTTGTGAAAGGTTCAAATAATCTTTCACGTTTTTAAAGTCCTGATGATCCTTTTCTCTTGTTTTTCTAACCTTATATAAAAGCACTATTTCTGGATTCATGTAAGGAATCCCTTCATTTGTAACACAATAAAATGAGTCAAGCTTACAAGTAATCGATTCATCCCTTCTAAACTTCCAATCATTTAACTCGATTTCATTTAATAAAACTTCTAATTCATCTTTTGTCTTATCATTTTTGCCATGTATTTCATGAATAGGTAATTCTAAATATTCATTCTCCCAAGTTGATAATATCCCTTTAATGACCTTATCAAACGTCCAGTTATGTAAATATTCTTTCAGATAAAGTTGATCCTTACGCGCAATGGCGATTTCAATATCATGGTGGTTTCTCGTTTGTTTTTGTAAGAAAAGGTCAATTGCCCATCCACCAGCTATATACCACCCTTTATTAAAATCCTTCATACGTTTATGAACTTTATAACATTGTTCAAAAGACATAGCTTTCTTACCTCCTAATTAAAAAAGTATCACACAAAATGTATGATACTTATTAATGAATTTATTTAGTTCTAATATATAAAAATTTTTCTACCTTTGGATGAATTGGCTCATCAGCATAAGAACGATTTGATCGATCATATGGTTGAAATCCATTATCTGTAGACTCACTTTGATCATTATCATTCGAATAAACTTGTGTTCCTGGCTCATCTGCAACAATTGAGGTCTCCGAACCATCAGAAACTAAATTAGGACCGTAATTAATAGATAGTACAGTGAACAAACACAATATTGTTATCATGTTGAATAGTCTTTTCATCATGTTATTTCCTACTTTCGATAATTTTTAATAGAGTGCTATTGTATTCTTTATATAACATGTTTTGTTTTTCTAACGATTCGTGTTTTTCATAGTAATCTGTAACAACATCATAGTATTTGATTAATTTTTCATGATCATTGGTTTGAACCCATAATGGCAAGCCAACTTCACGTAAATATGGAACTAAATTTGCTTCATCCTTTTTTGCTTCTAGTAATAAAACCTTCATTCGAATATAGGATGCACTATTTTTATCCTTTATTTTGGAGAGATTCTTACATAACAACTTTGTAGCCGTCTCGTAATCATTTATGATCATCATATTATTCGCTATATTTGAAATGACTAAAAAGTATTCTTCAGTACCCTCCTGTATGTTAGATAGATAGTCTTGATAATACTTTATTGCTTTTTTATGTTGATTAGAATGATAGTATAAATAGCCTAAATTATGTAAAGCACTCATATGTATTGTTTTATCACTTAATATGACAGAAGAATCTAGTATTTCAATTAGAAATTGCTCGGCTCGATCTAAAAACTTGCTCTTAATTAATTGAAGTGAAAGTAACATCTTTGCATCAAGGATCCGTTTAATATTATTATTTTGTAGAAAAATAGGAATTGCTTTATTACAAAAATACATAGACAAGGAAGTCTGATTAATAAAGCTATAAACTAAAGCTCTATAGAAGCAATATTCCTGGAAATCGATCTCGAGGTTTGGCGTAATTTCTTGTACTTCATCCATTACTAGAAGAGAGTCATTATATCTTTTTTCTTTTATGTAATATATTGATAGTGTAAACAAATATTTTATCGTTTCATATTGGGAAAATTTCTTCTTTTTTGCCTCAAGTTGTTTCCATTTTTTCTTTGCCATTTTAAGATCTTCAACAAAAATATAATATCTCCAAATTGTAATACAAAAATCATTTGATATATTAGTATAATTTATACTTTCCTCTTTACCAATCAATTCTTCAAACAGTATTTTACTAGAATCATAGTCAGCTCGTTCAATTGAATTCCATAATCGTTTAAGTTGAACAGTCACTTCATCTATACTATCATTTTCATCTAATTCAACTCGCATCTTTCTTAAAAGTAATTCAATCGTTTCTATACCAGCCTCTTTTGTACCGTTTTCAATTTTACTTAAATGCGAAACAGAGCATATTCCTTCACATAATTTCTCCTGGGTCCATCCTAATTTTTTTCGATGATGAAAGATCATCATGCCATAATCCATAAAAAAATCTCCTGTTCACCTTTATTTAAAATAGATATTTAAATGACTAGAAACTATTAATTTCTTATATTAATATTTTTAATTTTCTCTTAAT
>NZ_NTZO01000071.1 GCF_002559405.1 Bacillus sp. AFS001701
TAACGCATGCGTTAGTTGAAGAAGAGAAAGTTAAATTTATGAAAGACAGCCAGATTTTTCTGGCTGTTTTCTTTTATCTCAAAAAATCAACATAATTGTTTAACGGAACCAATATTTTGAATATTTTAAAAATATAAATATTGAAGATATAATAAACTCATCATACATTAGGAGGTATTCGATGATTCAACATCGTTCACGGAAAAACCGATGGAAAAAAGCGATCTTCACCGCCATTTTCCTGCTCAGCAATACGTTTTTAAGCACTTCTTCTTTTGCTCAATCACCGATTCAGACAAAGGATGCAGTTATTCAAACGGTTCAGGACCCGACCAGTACGTTTGTCCAAGGCAGAGGGTATCAAAGTGGAAAATACGACTTGAATGCTGTACAGCCGACTGCTTACAACTGGAGGAGGCAATCTCGATTTATTGTCGGACATTCCCCTGTGTTTAAATGGGCAGCGGATATGGCGGTGGAAAATTCCTCAGGCAGTGATACTTCGTCACCTGTAATCGGGTCAGATGGGACGATTTATGTGAGGTCAGGTTCTTATATAAAAGCCATCAATCCAGATGGAACGATTAAATGGACTGTACCATTTTCTGAATACGGTTCTTCCTCTCCTGTCCTTTATTCTGATGGCAGCATCTTAGTAGGCGGAGGTTATTACGATTCATTAAATGGGACCTACCATTACGGCCTTTATGGGCTCAATACAGATGGGTCAAAAAAGTTCTTTTCCCCCACAGAGGGAAGCATTAATACCGAACCTTCCATTGATCAGAACGGAACGATTTATGTAGAAGATACCTTTGGTGCCTTGTATGCGTTCAATCCAGACGGAACGGAAAAATGGACGTATCGCACAAATGAAGGTAACAGCATTTCTTCCCCCGTGATTCGTAAAGATGGGATTATTATATTTGGAACCAACCGAGGGAAATTATATGGGGTGAATCCAGAGGGGAACTACAAATGGATGTGCGATCTTGGCCCTAGCCTCCTGTCCACGCCTGTTATTGGGGATTATGGAGATGTTTATGTCAGTGTGGATGATTCAACCAATAATGGGAAATTGTATTCCATCAACTTTGATGGAAGCATTAGATTGAAACATACCTTTTCTGAACGAATTAATCCCTCTATTCCCCTAGCGTTTGCTGAGGACGGGACCATCTTCGTTGCAGGTGTCAACACGATGTACGCTTTTTTTGAAAATTATTCATTGAAATGGTCCATCCCCCTTCACCTGGCTTCCTCTCCGATAATTGGGAATGATGGCACCATCTTTATCACATCAGGGGTTCCGTATCCTTCTGAAACCAATGGCTCCGGAGAAATGAGATTAGAAGAAATTAGTTCGAACGGAAAAGAGAAATGGTGGGTCAAACTCTTTGAGACAAGTGACCCACTTGGTTCAACACCACCCTTAGCCATGGGAGATCATGGAATGCTTTATGCCTATGACCAAGTAGCGGGGAAAATGGATGCCTATCAGACTCCTACGATGAATGCTCCGAAAGCAGAGGACATCATAGTGAAGAACAATCTAAAAGGAACACCAGATACAGTTACCGTTTCGAATCTACATGACGGTGACATGGTGAATATCTATAACGCGCGTGTCGACGGGGACCTTCTCGGAACTTCCATAGTTCCTTTCACTTTTACTTCTGCGACCGTCAGCATTCCGCAACTCGGAAAAGCAGCTGGAACGGTTTATGTCTCCGTTTCCCGCACAGGGAAATTAGAAAGTGAGCGGACAGAAAAAACCTATTTGGCTCAACCATCTGTAACCATCGCTCCTCCAGTCGTAACTCAGCCGACACAAGAAGACGATCATATTGTCGGGAGAGATGGCCCTGGACTCACCATATCGGTTTTCGCTTCAGGAAAACTAATAGGTTCTGGCATTACCGATGATTATGGATTGTTTCTGGTATACATTCCGAAACAAAAAGCGGGAACACTTTTATCCATTATCGCAACGGACGATGATGATAATCAAAGTAAGGCAACGACCATGATGGTTATAGACAACGATAATACGAAGGAAAGAGCTACACCACTTAAATTTACTACCTCTAATGATGAATTTTATCAATATGTAGCAAATGGAAATGGAAAATTTGAAAATGAAAAGGACGTTGATTATTTCCGAATTACTTTAGATGCTGCTGGAATGATTGAAACTGACATATCTCAATTAAAAGATGCTGAGATTGTGATTGATCTATATAATGATATGGATGAGTTATTAGAGAGCTTAGTAACGGATCGTGGCAATCAAGTTATTCCTTTGCTATTTCAAGGATTACCAGCGGGAACCTACTATATTAGACTATCAATTGATAATGGTACTGTTTCAAACATTAATTATAAAATGAATGTTTTTTACCTTAAAAGTAATTTTGTAGAAAAAGAAGCAAATAATACACTGAAAACGGCTAACCCAATAACTATTGGAAAAGAATATATTGGTTTTTCTGATTTTGATACAGAAGATTATTATAAAATTGTAACAAAAGAAAATGGAAAATTAACTGTTCGAGGGAGCTATTCACCAAATGTAACTTTATACTATATACTTATAAATACTAAAGGCGAGCAAGTTGATGGATGGAAACTTGATCCAAAAGATACGGATGAAACTAAAAATTTGTTTACGGTAGGTGTGAGAGCAGGTACTTATTATTTAGTAGTAAGTCAGGATGATGACACGTATTCAAATGAATATTACGAAACTCAAGTTAATTTTAAGGCAGATCCATTCACAGAACTAGAGAATAATGAAAAAACAGGTTCTGCAACACTTGTTCTGCTTAAACGAACTTATAATGGCTTTATTTCATGGAAAAATGATATTGATACATTTAAAGTAAATGTACCTGCAAATGCAAACGTTTCTTTCTCGTTATCGCAAGCTTCATCAACTTCCTTTAAGGTTGAGGTAGTAAATTATAATAATAGACTAATTAAAACGTTCAATACAAAAACAGGAAAAAGTCCAATGATTTCATTAGGAAATCTAAACCTTGTAAAAGGTACTTATTTTATTAAAGTTAGGTATTTAAGTGGAAAATCTGATGAAGTATCATATAAATTACAGCTTCAACCAAAAATTTATTGGGGAAAAGTTGAATACAAACCTGGAATCGTTGGTAAAGTCGTGGCAGTAAGTACTTCAAAAGTTTATAAACTAAAGTCAGGCAAACTAATCTACGTAAAATCTGCTCCAAAAGGATCTGAATTTGCAGTTTACGGTAGTGATAAATATGGATATAAGTTGGGTAACGGTTACTATGTGAAGAAAAACAAAACTGTAAAATACTACACAGTTCCAAGTCAGGTAAAGAGTAATTATGCTGCTGTAAATAAATAAGTGTAAAAGATAGAGTTCAATTGTAGTTTTCATCTGTTTTAATTCTTTTTATTTGTAAATGAAGTAGTTAACTCTACTTCATTTTTTTATGACAATTCTAGAATATGTTTCTTATAGGTGGTGGCTAATTATGGTGCAAATACTTTCTTGATCAACTAACGCATGCGATTCTTCAATAGAAGATTGCTTTTTTTATTCGCGTGCCCAGCAAGCCGTTAATTGCTAACTGGTGAAAGTCCAGTCTAGGTAAGAACCAAGTCTCCTAGTAGCTAACAGGCAACTGGTGGAGAAATCCTAAGGTTGAAGCCCTGTGATAAAGTAACTTCCTTACGGAATTACGAGCAACTTTACAGGTTGTAACATAAAGTGAATCCTGCCGCCTCGTCAAAAGGAACCTCAAAAGGAACCTCAAAAGAGGACAAAGAGAAGTCGAGCCTGGGAATAAGAGGCGAAGACCATGGAAGGTGTATTGAACTTGGAACAGCACCCAAGAATCTCTCGGGGTATGGGGAATGACATGTAAAGAAAGTAATTAACGGAACTGGGGAGACCCTACTTTACCCTTAAATTTAAAGGAGCTA
This sequence comes from Bacillus sp. AFS001701, assembly GCF_002559405.1. Classification (GTDB taxonomy): domain Bacteria; phylum Bacillota; class Bacilli; order Bacillales; family Bacillaceae_G; genus Gottfriedia. Next base: position 3,967 of record NZ_NTZO01000071.1, read on the forward strand.
GAAAGCCTATAAGTGAACGCGAAATGGCAGACTGTAAAGAGGGAGTCGGAGGAGGTCATAGTACCAATTATTATCATGACAACACAACATGATATAGGAAAGGACCTCTACTTTGTTCATGTGTTTAGAAGGAGGTAAGAGTGAGTGAATGCTAGAATACTAGCTAACTACACCGATGAAAAAGCTCAAGAACTTTTGAGAATACTATATCTATGTGCCAAGGAGAAACCTAATCGTAAATTTCATGCATTATACGATAAAATCTATCGCCCTGACATTCTAAAAGAAGCTTGGAAACGTGTAAAAAGAAAGAAAGGTAGTGGAGGAATAGACGGACAAACGATTGATGAGATCGTTACAAAATATGGAGAAAGTAAATTCTTAAATGAACTGTATACACAGCTTAAAGAGAATAATTACAATCCTAATCCAGTTTTGAAGACGTATATTCCAAAAGACGATGGAAAGAAAAGACCTCTAGGGATTCCTACCATAAAAGACAGAGTGGTACAAATGGCAACAAAGATGGTCATTGAACCTATTTTTGAAGCTGATTTTCAAGATTGTTCATTTGGATTCCGTCCTAAGAGAAACGCCCATCAAGCGATGGCGAAAATAAGGAAAGCAAGCAGAAACAGTTCTTGGGTAGTCGACGTCGATATCCAAGGCTACTTTGATAACATTAATCAAGATAAACTGATGAAGCTAGTTGAACAGAAAATCAATGACCGCCGAGTTTTAAAGTTAATCCGAAAATGGTTACAAGCAGGGATAATGGAGGAAGGTAATTTGAGAAATCCCCTTACGGGCACACCGCAAGGTGGAGTAATTTCCCCATTATTAGCAAACATCTATTTGAACATATTGGATAAACTTTGGTTGAAGAAATTCCATCATCTAGGAGAGTTAATTCGTTACGCAGACGACCTAGTGATACTAACTAAAACAAAACAGCAAGCTTTAGAGAGTGCTCAAGTATTACAAGCAATCTTGAAGAAATTGGATTTAACAATTAATCGCGATAAGTCGAGGTTAGTTAATCTGTTTGATAATAAAGAGGGGTTTGATTTCCTAGGCTTCCACAACCGAAAATTTAAGATTCAAATAAAAGGTGGAAAAACCTATTACGCAATGTCGCACATTCCTAAGAAAAATGCCATGAAAAAGATGAGATCAAAGATTAAAGCATATACAGAACCGAGAAACAAATTGTATTTAAACATAAAAGAACTAATAAAAGGATTAAATAGGAGACTTCAAGGTTTTAAGAATTATTACAAAATATCCTCGAAAGCAACTAAGTGGCTAAATATAATCGACTGGTATGTGCTCGAAAGGCTCACACTTTTCTATAACAAGAAGAAGAATAACACAAATAACCATGGTAAGTTTAAGAGAATTCGAGGAGAGATTGAACATTTAATTGTGAAATTAGCAAGGAATTAACCGTAAAGCATGAGAAAGAAGAACATCGGAAAGCCGTATGAGGGAAAACTTCATGTACGGTTTGATGAGGGGGAACTGAAATTAAAAGAGATAGCGTAAGCTATCCCTTTGAAATCAGTTCTCTACTCTACAACAAAATGGCAGGATAGTTGCATAAGGAAGGAAAAGTGTAAGGGGCTCTTGAATTAAGAAATAAATACAAAAGGAGGGTTTATGAAAAAATACTTTTTAGCATTAATTCTAACATTTTGCTTATTTATGTCCGCATGTACATCAATAAATGCCAGCGATGGAACGGATCAAACGAAAACATTGTACGTTAAACAAATGAAGGTAATTAAGAATTGGGATGTAAAGGTGACTCCAAGGTTAGATCATAAAAGATGGGTTTATGATACGTCGATTACGTATTTGGGAGATGAAAACGTGCAACATTTAACCGTAATTTATTACGATAAAACAAAAGTTGACTATGAGGAAGTGAAGCCTCAAACACCTCTCGAATCCTTTGGAAGTAGTGATTACGAAAACAGCGTTTATTCTAGAAGAAATAATCATTTATCTTTTACGTTAAAATGGAGTGAAGATAACAACAAAGTTTATACGGGTGTAACTAATTTTAATGTGAAATCCAAATAAGTAGGAAAGATTAAAGTAATGTAACTAACTAACGCATGCGATACTTCGATAGAAGATCGCTTTTTTTTATTAAACATAATGGCAGGATAGTTGAACAAGACTTCTATTGAAATGACATATATAATTAAGTTGAAATTATATATTGCGGGGGATTTTGTATGCAGACATTATTTCGTATAAATTCAAGAAAAATACCATCTATTTATGATAAAAACACAATTTATAAACGCTCAGCTGTGTGTTCCGAGTGTGAGAGTTGGGAAAGTACTATTGAAAGATTAGGAGCACACTTGCCAACGTTTCAACATACCTTCGGTTTAGCTTCTACCACTGGTGGAATTATCGCCTCAAAAGAAGCAACTAATTATTTAAGAGATAGCAGTTTAAATGGATTTGTATTTGAAGAAGCACTTGTTACATTTGGTGAAAGAGAAAGTGAAAACGAGCAGTATTTTTGGATAAAACCAATTGAAAAAATTGAATTAGATGCAGAAAATGGTCCTGGTCCAGTTGTTGTTTGCGATAAATGTGGTAGAAGAATGTGGAATGAAAAAGAAGGTATTAACATTTTAAAAAGTTCTTTTTCTTCGGATTTACTTCTTGTAAATCATACATGGATAACCCTATGTTCCGAAAAGTTCATGAAGGTCGCAAAAAAAGTTCCTAACAAATGTTATATAGGATTTGAAAAATGGAGTTATACATGTAATAACTAATAACTCTTATTCAACTAACGCATGCGATAGTTCAATAAGAAACAGAGATACTATTGAATGTCTTTATTCATTTAATGCAAGGATTTTACAGTGTTAATCCTGAAAGGTGATTCTATGAACATTGATAAATATAAAAAAATAATTGAAGATTTTATAACAAGCGAAATTACTGCTGACGAATTTCAGACTCGATATTTCAAAACTTTTAAAGAGGATAACGAAAGAATGGATAAAAATTTGTTTGAAATATTAAATGGTGTATTTGAATCAGCAGATTGTTATTGGAATGAATGTAAACCAGGTAAAGAAACTGCATTTGAAATTTCAGAAGAGCAATTAAGAAAAGAAGTCACTGAGGCATTAATTAAATTGAATGAAATTGTTAAATAATTAATTTCCTTATGCAACTAATGCAAGCTTTAGTTGAAGATCTCAAACTGCTTAATTGCAGTTTTTTTATTAAAGTAATTGGCAGATTAGTTGAAAAAATCGTTGCAGAGTGACCATAAAGGTGTTCGCTATTGGTCTGCCCAAATTGCTTCATCATTTCCAGATATTCAAACTAATAGAACCGCTTTCATTATTGGTAAATGAGAAAGAGACTGATATAAGGTGGGCAGTTTATATGGCTTTAGGAGAAATTCAAGACGAATCGGTTTTTTTAATCCTAAAGAGTGCACTGCAAAATGAAAGAGAACCCGACAATTACGAATTATTAGTAGACATCATTGAAAATTATTCCTTAAGCAACTAAAGCATACGTTAGTTGTAAAACGTGAAAGGCTGTTATGCAGCCTTTTTATTTTGTCCTCCTAACACTAATTGATTTTTGAATTTCCCTTAATTGTAATCTACATTCAGAGTAAAGCAGCATTCATAGACAGTTAGTTCTATTAATCATTAATGGTGATTTTGGTACAAATGTCCTGGTTAAACTTCTATTCCTCGATACGAGTCCCTAGTACTATCTATCGATTTGATTCTATTAAAATCGCAAGAATTGATAGAATGGATTTGATTTTCCGTCTTTTCCCCAAATTTTTAAAATGTATTGCATTCATAACTTGATAATTTATTACAAAATTTCACACATCCACTTTGAAAATATGCTATTTTTCATAGGTTTTCGTGCTTTATTGACACGTATTTAAAATATTTTTTAGATGAATGTGTCAATGGAAACACATGGAAATCCCCCAATTGACGCTGTTCTAAGGAGTAAGTACAATGTGAATTGTAATAATTTTCAGACAGAAGTGAAGGGGATGTGATTTAGAAGAAATACTATTCTCGGGCAAGATGGCTCTAATGCCAAAATGAAAAATGTAGGAGGAATTTTGTTGAAATCAAAATTGTTAAAGCGCACTTTCTCAGTTCTATCGCTTTTTACGCTTATCCTACAATAATTTCGTTATTATCTTTGCAAATTCTTAGCAAGAAAGAGGGAGCCTATGAAAGAAAGAAAATATCGTTGGTCTAGCAAAACATCGAAAACTTCAACTGCCATTGTTTTATCAATGGGTTTACTTTTCCCATCCGTCCAGTTTGGGATCGGACATGTTTCGGGTGCAACTGGTAAATCAGCAGAACAAATCTTAGCATCGCTCACCCCAGAACAACAAGCGGCCTTAAACCAACTTGAGATGACAGAAAACTATGGCTTGCAGGGATTTTCAGATGAAGATCTGAAATCAGACAAAGACATTTCTGTTATCGTACAATTTAAGTCCAAGCCAGGAAAAGTAGCTGTATTAGAGGCCGCTCTGAAAGGCAAAAAATTAACCAAACAAGAAGCCGACGAACAGGTAAATCAAGAACATTCCACATTCCAAAGTGATCTGGAAAAAATCTTACCTGCTGCCACTTCTTCTTCAGAAGTCAAAAGTGAAAAACCTTCTTATAAAATCACCCGTTCCTACAAAACTACTTATAACGGGGTGGCTCTTACACTTGCTGCGAACCAAGTAGAGGCGTTGATGAAATCGGAAGTGGTCCAATCCGTAAACAAAAGTATCACCTTTACGGTAGAGCCCCCTTCCATCGCACAGGAAGAATCTAACAACGCTTCGACGCAAGCGGCTAGTGTTCCCTTTGTAGGAGTAGACAAGCTTCATGCGGAAGGAATCACAGGGAAAGGCGTAAAAGTAGGGGTCATCGATACAGGGGTCGACTACAATCATCCTGATCTAAAAGATGCCTTCAAAGGTGGCTATGACTTTGTCGATAATGACAATGATCCGATGGAAACCACCTACGCAGATTGGAAAAAGTCAGTTGACCCGGAATTCAATAGCGGAATCCCTTACTACACGGAGCATGGGACTCACGTATCTGGAATCATCGTCGGGCAAGCTAAAAACGATAGTGAAGTCTCAGTCAAAGGAGTCGCTCCGGATGCTGACCTCTATGTGTACCGTGTCCTTGGACCATATGGTAGCGGTTCTTCGGAAGACGTAATGGCAGGGATCGACCGAGCCGTTGCGGATGGCATGGATGTCATTAACATTTCCTTGGGAGCAGGAGTTAACAATCCATACTATCCAACGAGTACAGCTGTGAACTATGCGGTATTAAGTGGTGTTACTGCCGTGGTGGCTGCAGGTAACTCAGGACTTAACTCTTACACTCTCGGCTCTCCTGGAACTGCGGCACTCGCTCTCACCGTTGGAGCCAGTGATGTATCCATTTCTAATTCGTCCATGAAAGGGGCGATCGGAACACTCAGTGGGCTGGAACTGCGTAACATGGCGAAATCCTTCACTGATAACCTATCTACTCTAGAAGGAAAAAGTTTAAATCTAGTAGACGTAGGTCTTGGTGGTGACACGAATTACACGGGCAAAGATGTGAATGGCAAAATCGCTTTCGTTGCTCGAGGAACATATGCATTTACAGATAAAGTGAAGTTTGCAAAACAACATGGCGCGGCGGCTGTCTTAATGTATAACAACGTACCTGGCCAAATTCCTGCTGACTTGGGAGAAGATCAAAACTTCATTCCTACTTTCTCTCTTACTCAAGAGGATGGACTCAAGGTGAAGGAGCAACTAACTGCAGGAAATAAATCCTTCACATTCAGTAATTTAACTGTAACCAAAACACAAGGGGACACCCTAGCTGACTTCAGTTCTCGTGGACCAGCCAAAATAACCTATGACATCAAGCCAGAAGTCACCGCTCCTGGAGTCAGTGTGTTGTCTTCTGTACCCGCTTACATTGGGAACCATGACGCACCAACCGATTACAAATATGCGTATGCTCGTCTCTCAGGTACTTCCATGGCGACGCCAAACGCGACTGGTGTAGCAGCACTCTTATTACAAGCCAATCCAACGTTACAGCCTGAAGATGTAAAAACAATCATGATGAACACTGCTGATCCACTGAATGGTTCCTACAGTGTATTTGAAGTGGGAGCAGGACGCGTGGATCCTTATCAAGCAGTTCATGCGGGGATGAAGATTCAAGTACAGGATACGACCCTAGTGCCTAAGGGTGATGTAATTACTACAATCAAAGAAAAAACAGGTGGCATTGCGTTTGGCACACATTTTGCAGGTGAAGATCTTAGCGTTACCAAAAAGTTGAAATTTCAAAACCTTACTGATAAAGTAAAGAATTTCAATTTGAACGTTCAGTTCCAAGCGGTGAAAGGTAGCCTAGATGCCGTAGCCAACCAGGTACAATTGAAATTCCGTCCAACCATATCAGTGGATCCAGCTTCTACTGAAAGTCTACATGTTACCATCGAAGTACCTAAAGCTGCTGCCGAAGGAATTTACGAAGGTTACCTCTTAGTGACCAACCAAGTGGATCAAACCGAGCAATATCGGATTCCATTTAGTGTTCGTACAGCGGAAGACAACTTCAGAACACTGGATATCGGAGATAGTAATATCATTTCTCCAGCCTACTATCGTTATGATTACTATGGCAAATATAATAATAAACATTCTTCGGTAAATGCGCTAATGAACTTGAAAACACCGATGAAAACCATGGACACAATCTTAGTAGACCGGAAATCGGGGCAAGAGCTTGGTTTCGTTGGGCGACTCAATCTGGTTGGAAAAGACATCGATACAAACTATTTACTACTTATGTTTAATGGAAACTACTATCCGTTTACAGCCGATGGAATCTCCTCTGAAACAGTACAAGCAAAACCGGGGCAATACCAACTGAAAACGATTACGACTACTGAGGGTGGCAAAGTTCTTACCAAATCCTTCGATGTATTAATAGATATTGATCTACCTACTTTTACAACCTCATTGGATCAAGAGTCTCCGATCCTTGAGTACAAACCAGGTCAAACTACTTATCCATTTGAAGTGCAAATCAATGACAAAGAAATTGAAGCGGCAAAACAAGCAGGGATGGCAGTCGACCAATCCAAAAACTCGCTCGTATGGTCCCGGAACAGTCCATCATCCAGCACTGTCCGTATGGACACAGCCGGAAAATGGAAAGCAGAAATACTGATGGATGAAAAAATTCCGGCCCTAAGCGTTAAGATGGATGGAATTGATGGAGCTGGGAACATAGGTGGAAGTAAAGCCTACTACTTTGTTAAAGATGGTACTCCATTTGCTTATGGAACCAGTAAACAAAAATCGATCGCATTAGGGGAAACGATTACCACTACCCTCACACTGGACAATGTACAAAAATTAAAGTCAGCCACTTGGAATTTGTTAGACTATAGTGGTTATGTTCCTAAATTTGGCACTCAACTAGAAGTGGTTGAGGCAAAACCTAATGCAGCATTAAGTGAGTTTGGTAAAGGAACAGTAACCGTAACCTATACGAATGGAAAACCATCGATCAAACTAGACGTAGCGTCTACGAAAGAAGTTTCTGGCAAAATTCCTGCTGTAGACATAACTATTAAGGTGAAAGATACTGCTTACACTACAGTAGCAGGATTTAATGCAAATGTATCTTATGTGAATGAAACGGGCACATCAACCAATCTCTTCTTTGCACCATTTTCTTGGAACGTCACACCAACGTTCTCTGAAGCATTTGGCTATCTTACAGCAGAAGGTTTTAGAAAGTATGCATCTGGTCAAGTTATAGTCTGGAATAAAAAAGATTGGGTTCAAGCTGGGGCTAAAGTAACCCTTACTGATGCTATGGGTAAAGTCTACGATGCAACTATAAATAGCAAACTCAACCCAGAGTTCCTTGCGACAAAGCTTCCGTTAACCGAACAACCATTTACCAAAGAATTATACCTACCCGGGCACTTTATTACGAAACAAAAAAATCAAAGAGTTGGCTTCTTACGCAACGGTGTGTGGTATGGGCAATATATGTACATTGAGAACAAAGAAGCAGTAGCAGGTGATGTAAACCAAGACCAAGTAATCGACATATACGATGCACTGGCGATTCAAAAAGCTTGGGGCACAAATCAACGCGAAGCAGATATTAACTTTGATGGTATAGTTAATGCAACAGACATCGGATTTGTCATTACCAACTACTTAAAAGTAAATCCAGATGTAGAAAACACGCCAAAACCTGCAGATAATGTGAAGAGTAAAAGATTAGATGATATTTTAAGAGAACTTGGAGTTTCACCTTAATTCATTTTGCTTTGGGAGTCCTGATCAGATCAGGACTCTTTTTTTTATCATTTTAGCTCTTACTCCCATCACCTCAATTACGGATGGAACCGTCGAGATTGTGAAAGACGAAGGTAAGGTTTCGTTTGGAAAATCTGTTCGCATTCGTACCGATGACGGCAGACTTTTAATCTATACTCACCTAAATAAATTTCACGTTAAAGTGGGGGATAAGGTGAAGTTTGGCGACAAAATTGCCGAATCGGGAACATCGGGGCATAGCACAGGTCCGCATCTCCACCCTTAGCCTTATTATTGTAGGGATTACTTATCTATCAAGCTTACTTTTTCAAACAGGTGGTATGATAGGTTCTGCTTTTATATTGCGTTATTTATTTTTGATTATAGGAAACTTTTTAGGGTTATCAGCGATGGGGATAGGTCTCATCGTGTTGATTATTTACATGGCTCAGTTACGATCAGTTGGCGTTCCATTCTTAGCACCAATGATTCCATTTAGCCCACAAGAGTTCAAGGATGTATTGTATCGTGGAAATTTAAAGAAACTAATAAACAGTGAGCACAAATATCTGCATAATGATAAAGAGTAATACTTAGTAACCTATTTAATATTGCTTATAAAAATGGATTTTTTATTTTAGAAGATCTTTTTAAATGTTTATAGAACTACAGTTTGTTACTCAGAATTTAGTAATCTATTTTGATGATAAAAGTAAAAAGTAACCACCCAACGCTAGAACTAACTTTAACTGTATCTTCATAATCAAATTTAACTAAATTTCCCTTCCCTTTAATACATGTTCTTATTAAACCAAACTATTAGTTAGCACAATAAAGGGCTGCTTCGGTAGTATTTTTCATTTTTTTCTGGTAGGTTGAACTTTCATTGGAGAGGTCGGTATGAAAAAATCTCCTTATAGAAGACAGTACAATTTCTTTATACTGTCTACTATAAGGAGATATTAAAAATTGTGTTGATTTTTTCATTGCGTTAATATGTATTACTCTTTATCATTATGTGGATATTTGTGCGGACTGTTAGTCAATTTCTTTAAATTTCCGCGATAAAATACATCTTTAAATTCATGAGGTCGAAAAGGAATAATTGGTGCTAAATATGGAACACTTACTGATTGTAATTTAGCCATATAAATGATTAATAGGGCAAAAACAATTCCCATTCCTGTAAAACCAAAGAAATTTCCGACTAATAAAAATATGAGCCTTAATGGATTTACAGCTGATAAAAGTCCATTTATTGAGACAAGGTAATTTGCAAGAATTGTTAGGCCCACAACCACTAAACTTATGGGGTGTATCAATTTTGCATTTACAGCTGTTTCGCTTAGTACAATTGCGCCAACGAGGGCAACTGTTACAACGATTTCTTTTGGAACTCTAACAGAAGCGATCTGAACCATTTGTAAGATTACTAAAAAGATTAGGACTTCTAAAATTGCTGGTGGGAGTGAATTTAAATCAGTGAAAAGTTTCTTTTCAAATTTTTTAGGAAAAAAATCCTGATGAAATTCTTCAATAGCTAAATACAATCCTGGTAAAAAAATCGTAAAACAAAATGCAAGAAATGTAATGATACGATTTGTGTAACGTCCTGATTTCATATAATAATCATCTGGTGATTGAAAATATTGAATAAAAACTGAGGGAACGACCATTGCGTTTGGAGTACCGTTAACCAAGATGGCAATTCGTCCTTCATATAAACCAGAAGCCACAACGTCTGGTCTTTCAGTGTTTAAAGTTAAAGGGAAAATCGTTTTCCTCCTGCCTTCAATGGCATCTTCTACCATTCTAGCTTCGAGGACATAGTCTATTTCAAGAGAAGATAAGCGTTTTTTTGTTTCATCTAACACGCTTTGATCAACTTTTCCTTTGATATAGGTAATTGCAATATCTGACTTTGAAAAAGTACCTACTTGTATGACTTCAATACATAAATAGGGTGTTTGTACCATATTTCTAATCAAATTTATGTTTACTTTCATCTGTTCATTGAATCCGTGCATAGGACCAACAGCAGTCCTTTGTACAAGCGATTGTTCGACAGTTCGTTGTTTCCATTCAGTGGTTTCTGCGAGAATACCGCATTCAAATCCTTCGAATAAGATAAGCGTTTTCCCCTTTAATATGCCTAGTGCACATAATTCGAATGATGTTTCGATTTCGACTAAACTCGTACGAATATGACGATATGATAAATCTTCGATAAATGTTTCCTTTTTAATGTCTGAGATTTCATTTAATGCTAAGAGTGGTGTGATAATGCATTCTTGAACAAAGTCAGTATTCACGATGCCATCGATAAAAAGAAGGCTGCCTGTGTAATGACCTAGTTTTATCGTTCGAGTAACCAAGTCTGATGAACGATGTAAATGTTCACGTAGGATCGTCAAATTTTTGTCTACACTCATTGTTAAATTAGTTGGATTGTGATTGATCATTAGTATTTTTCCCTCAACTTATCTAAAACAGACTTTTGCAATAGTGTTAGTTTGTTAATGTTTGTGTGTTTTTATGTATTTACTTAGATTTTCGTCGTATGCACAATAATAGCTCTTATTATATGCTTACAACAATGTAAGTTTCGAGATAAAGGGAATGAATTGGAATGAATAGTTGAAGAAAAAAGATATTCTGATAGATTTGCTACTAAATCAGCCGGGGAGGAACAACAGAGGCAAATGCAACGATTCTTGTGAAAGCCCAAGATAAAGTAATTGCAACAGGTATTGCAAATTCAGAAGGAAAATATGCAATTCAAATTAGTTCACAGACAGCAGGAACAACGTTACATGTAACTGCTCAAGATTCAAATGGAAATGAAAGTGGCATTTCATCAATAGTAGTATTAGATCGTACAGCACCAAACGCCCCAAAAATAGACGTGATTGATGATAATGATACGGCCATTTCAGGAACAGCAGAGCCAAATGCAACGATTCTTGTGAAAGCTCAAGATAAAGTAATTGCAACAGGAAAAGCGAATTCAGAAGGAAAATATGTCCTTCCAATTAGCCCACAAAAAGCTGGAACGGAATTACAAGTAACTGCACAAGATGCTGATGGAAATCAAAGTGATATTTCATCGATTACAATTTTAGATCGTACAGCTCCGAATGTATTAGTCGTTAATTCAATCGATGATAATGATACTGCATTTACCGGTATATCGGAGGCAAATGCAACAATTCTTATTAAAGTTCAAGGTATATTAATTGGAACAGGTAAAGCAAATTCAGAAGGTAAATTTGTCGTTCATATTAGTCCGCAAAAAGCAGGAACAGTATTACAAGTAACTGCACAAGATGCTGATGGAAATCAACTAAATGTATCGATAACAGTAGTTGATGGTACAGCACCGACTGCACCAAAAATCGATGCAATCGATGATAACGATACAAAAATAACTGGTACAGTAGAAGCAAATGCAACAATATTAATTAAGGTTCAAGATAAAGTAATTGCAACAGGGAAAGCTGATGCACAAGGGAAATATGCGGTTGTCATTAGTCCACAAAAAGCAAGAACAGTATTACAGGTAATTGCACAAGATTCTAGTGGATTTCAAAGTGTAACTACATCGATTATCGTATTAGATCGAACAGCACCAAATGTACCAAAAATTAACGTAATTGATGACAATGATAAGACAATTTCAGGGACAGCAGAGGCAAATGCAACGATTCTTATTAAAGTTCAAGATAAGTTAATTGCATCAGGAAAAGCGAATTCAGATGGAAAATACGTAGTACAAATTAGTCCACAAAGAGCAGGAACAACATTACGTGTAACTGCACAAGATTCAGATGGAAATCAAAGTGGAATTACAACAATTGTAGTAATAGATAAAACAGCTCCAACTGCACCGAAGATTAACGTGATCGATGACAATGATACTTATGTAACAGGTATAGCAGAAGCAAATGCATCTATTAAAATTATTGTTCAGAATAAAGTAATTGCAACTGGAAAAGCGGATACTAAAGGTATCTATCGTATTAAAGTAAGCAAACAAAAAGCAGGAACAGCTCTAACAGTCGTTGCCATTGATCAAGCAGGAAATCAAAGTGTTGCATCTAAAACAACCGTGTTAGATCGAACAGCACCAACTGCACCAGTTATCTCACGTTTGGTTGCAAATACGAAAAATGAAATAACGATTGAAGGTAAAGCTGAAGCATATACAAGTATTATTGTGTCAGTTGGGAATAAAATTGTTGGAAAAGTAAGTGTAACAAGCAAAGGTACATTTGGATTGAAATTACCAAAACAAGCCAGGGGTACACTTACTCTTACTATTTACGCAGTAGATAAAGCTGGAAATAAAAGTAGTTCAGTTAAACGTACTATAAAACTTAAGTAGAAATTAGAATCAACAAATGTTATAGGCTAAAAAAAAGAAAAAGTCAAAAAATGCCACGAATTATTCGTGGCATTTTGACTGTCTCTATTCAATTAATTTCTTAAATAATAAAGTTCATAAGAGCTATTAAGCATAAGCAGTAATTACTTCAAATAACCTCATCTGTTATTAGTCAGCCTATTTCACAATTAGAAAGGGAACTTTCAAAATATCAGGAGTTAAAAGTTGAAATCAATTCTCAAAAAATCGTAAAGGAAGCTAATTTAAAATTATCGTATTCTGCAGTTGCCTCTGACCTGATTTTTAATTCATTAATTAAATATAAGGATGATTATCCTCACGTCGATACGCTCGTTCAAGAAAAAGAACCATTAGAAGTTCTTTTAAATATAAAAAAATCACAAACGTTAGAAAGTATTAAGAGTACACTAGGAATTCAATAATGCTAAAAAAGAGCAGCTACGAAATTTGTAGTTGCTCTTTTTATTAAATAAAGATCGAAAATGTATATTTTTAGTAATCTATTTCCGAAATCTTAATTTATATAATATTGTAATTCAGATTTAATAAACCGGATTAAGTGTTCTTCCATTTTTGTAAGAGTTCTATTTTTCATTTGGATAATGCCAAGCGATACATTTATGGGTTCATAGTTGATAATATCTATTTCAACTATTTTGCCTTCTATAACATAAGGATTACCTTTAGTAGCAAAATCTGGGGCAAACCCAATCGCTAATCCATTTGAGATTAAACGTGATAGTTCTTCTGTTTGATTTGTTGACAATAAGATGTTCAATTTTCCAAAGGTACTTTGAAAATTATTAATAAACCATTTTATATAATCACCATTATATGAGACTATGTTTTGCTGAATAATTTCCTCTGGGGTTATTTTTTTCTTTTTTGCAAAAGGTGAATCACTACTTACATATACCTTTAATGTTCCCTCAATGATACTTGCGAAATTTAAATGCTCAAGATTTTTTAATATATCTTCATAGATACAGATAAGGCCGATTTCAGCTTTATTTTGTTGGACTGATTCAACTGTCAGTTCAGTTGTATTTTCTAAAATCTCTATCGTTAAATTTGAATATAAATTCTTAAATTCCATTAATGGTTTCAATAAATAACTAATTAAAGCAGGTATGGTTGATACTCTGAGATTTCCAGAATGTATATCTAAAATTTGTCTCGCCTCTTCAATCATTTCTTCATATTTTAACAAAACTTCATTTGCCTTTTTTACAATTAAAGTTCCCTCATATGTTTGAATAACCCCGTAACGAGTGCGGTCGAAAATTTTAATACCTAATTCATCTTCTATTTTTTTTATATCCTGACTAATACCAGATTGGCTTATATGAAGATTCTGACCAGCGATCGAAAAAGAACCCGTTTTAGCAACTTCAGAAAGTATTTTTAGTTTTTGTATATGCATTGGATGACCACCTTAAGTAGTTAGATTATTATTTTAGAAATTCGTTTAGAGAAAAATAAAGTCCTCTAATTTTAGATATAAGTAATTTTGAAACAGGTATTACAAACCTTAATTTTACTAAGTATTTATTAAGTTGTACAATTAATTCAGATAATTCTTAATATTTAAATTGAAATAAGATTCTGAAAAAACTTTTGTGTTATTTTCTATTTTA
>NZ_NTZO01000260.1 GCF_002559405.1 Bacillus sp. AFS001701
GTTTTTAATAATTTGGACAAGAATTGAATTTTTTTTGCATATAATTTACTAATTTGAATGAAAGGAGAATTGATTATGTCTAACTTTGAAGCAATTATATTAGGCATCATTCAAGGGTTAACTGAATTTCTCCCTATTAGTAGTACCGGTCATTTATATATTGGTAGACATTTATTCGGGTTAGATGAGGCAGGCTTATTATTAGATACGTTAATGCATATTGGTACTTTATTAGCAGTGTTTGTTTTTTACAGTAAAGAATGGAAAGGTTTGATCAAAAAACCTTTTTCAAAATTAACTTTATTACTATTTGTAGGAACATTACCCGCTGTAATTGTAGGCTTATTATTTAAAGATTTTTTTGATGAGATTTCTGTATCGGGTAAAACCATTGGGTGGGAGTTTATTTTTACTGGTATTATTTTATTTATTGCTGATAAAAGGAGAAAAGGGAAGAAAACAATGGAGGAGCTAACATGGGTTGATGCATTATTCATCGGCTCATTTCAAGCACTTGCTATATTTCCAGCGGTTTCTCGTTCAGGTTTAACAATCGCTGCAGCATTATTTAAAGGAATGGAACGAAAAAGCGCAGCGTATTTTTCATTCTTACTATCTACTCCTGCAATTTTGGGTGGAATCGTATTCCAAGGAAAGGATCTTCTTGGTGGAAACGCGGAGCAAATTGCGTTTTTCCCGTTATTTCTTGGAACATTAGCCGCAAGCCTATTCGGTTATTTAGCCATCAGTTGGATGATCAATTTATTAAAAAAACAATCACTGAATATTTTTGGCTATTATGTTATTTTTTTAGGGGTTAGTATCGTAGTGCTTCAGTATTTGAAGATATTTTAATGTAAATCGATAAAAATTACACAAAATGATAAGTGATCGTTTTGCATACAAAAAAGCACGGGGAGTGATAAACCTGTGCTTTTTTTATTACTCAAAGTTTTTTAACTTTTTCTTCATCACCAGTCGTTGCATTTATAAAGATATCATATGTATCGTGATTATATGTACCTAAAAATTCATAAGTGAGAACTTCTTTATTAAAGTCATTTAAGATGACAGCTAATCGTTCTTCTTCAACCTTAACATTTTTATTAAGCTTTGCTTTTGCTTGCCCAAGTGTAAGCTTGGGAGTAGGGACTTTACGTACATGGTTTGACGTAATATAGTTTTTAGCATTAAATCCGATGATTTGACCGTTATCTAATGCAACCTTTAATTGAATTGCTTCTGGATAGATACGCACATCATCAATTGATTTAACCATTTGAAGTACGCCAATCGTATCGTATTGTGAACTATCATATAATTCCATGTTCTTATAGTTTTTTGAATTTAAATACCTTAACCCTTTTTTCACTGCATCGTCTAAACTGATTTGTTGTTTTGCTATTGGTCTATTTGTGATAAAGAAGATTGGCAAGCCAGCAGTTTCAGTTATTTCCATATACGTATCAGCTACTGGGTTATTGTGAGCCATCGTAACTGAGTAAAAAGGTTCAAATCGATCATTATCACTTTTACTTCTAGTCACTTGAATTTTAGTAACATTTTTGAGCGGTACAGCGTCTTCAGCAATTTTTTTAGCTTCATTTTCATCAATTTTTTTACCAGTTAACTTCTTTAAGCCTTTAGATTCTTCTTGACCATTCGAAAACGTAGGACCAAAATCATTGTCTGTAGTTGCTTTTACTTGTTCAATATGTTTAAAACCATCCACGATACTATTGTCTCGAGGTGCATTTTTTTCTTCAGACATTTGACCAACATCAATCCAACTTAAGTTTTTATTCATGATATTTGTTTGTACATTACGTAGTCCATCTTGAATTTTTTCAGCTGTTGAATACATATTACGTAAAGAACTATATTCCTTAGCAGTTAAAGGTTCTTTATTTAAATCCCGAACCGCTGTTTTATAGCTAAAGTTTCCTACTCCAGTTAAAAAGGCCTGCGTTTTATCAAAAGGCACAAATTTTAGTGGAAGTTGTGCAATATCCGATTTAGATTGAATCGAAAGACGCCATACATCTGCTAAAGCAGGGGAGAGAGACGTTCTTGAATTCATTGCTAATGTCGTACCGATTTTATCGTGTAATAAATCCATATCAAATGTTAGTTCATTAAAAGCTCTTTGATAATTATTTTCGGCTTTTAAATTCATTTCATTCAAATCGCGATTTTGAGTATATCCCCAATAACCAGTTCCGATTAGAGCGGCTGCTAAAGCACCTGCAACAATCCAACTACCTTTCATAATTACACCTCACTACAATTATTTACAAAAAATATGTTGACCAATAGTAAGAATAATAGGGCGGCCACGAATCCATTGGTTTGTTGCTGTTTTAGGATTGTAATAGTAAATACAACCGGTCGTTGGATCCCAGCCATTTATTGCATCAATTACTGCTTTTTTAGCTTGAACATTAGGTGTTAAATTAATTTGACCGTCAGCTACTGCCGTAAAAGCCCCTGGTTGATAAATAACACCTGCTATTGAATTTGGAAAAGACGCATTTGTTAAACGATTTAAAATGACTGCAGCAACAGCAACTTGCCCAATATATGGCTCACCACGTGATTCTCCATATACAGCATTTGCCATTAATTTAATGTCATTATCTGTATAACCGTTTGGTGCATTCGCAATTGGTTTATTATTTGGTTTTGCATTCGAATTATTCGGTTTATTTGTATTCGGTTTAGCAGGCTTATTATTGGAAGAATTATTATTTGTTGTATTATTATTGGCCGTACTACCTTTATAATTCTTAGTTGCTTTTGTCAGCTTTTCTTTTAATTTTGTTCCTGCGACGCCATCAACTTTCATACCAAATTCCTTTTGAAAATTACGAAGAGCCCAGTATGTATTCCATCCAAAAACTCCATCAGCTTTATCGTCAAGAAACCCTATAAATATAAGTCGCTCTTGAAGCTCCTTAACATCATCTCCAGTTGAACCACGGCTGAGTACTTGACTACTAAAGGCATCAACTTCTCTTCTTGGTAAGTTAATATTTAAAGTAATCAGTGAAATACATATTATACAAAAGATAATAAATGCAGTTTTAAAGTGAAAATTCTTTAGCAAAATAAATCCTCCTTAATCAAATACATATAGGATTACTATTTGTAAAAAATTTCTTTTTATTAGTAAAAAGCGTAAAAACTGATATAAAT
>NZ_NTZO01000261.1 GCF_002559405.1 Bacillus sp. AFS001701
ATTGCAGCAAATACGACGAATAATAACGATGTTTATTCGGCAAATGGGGTAGCACCTGATGTAGCTCTTTATGGTTATCGTGTATTAGGACCAGGGGGACACGGAACATCGGAATCTGTACTAAGTGGTATCGATCAAGCTGTAAAAGATCATATGGATGTTATTAACCTATCACTTGGTGCAACAATTAATGACCCGCTTTACCCAACAAGTATTGCAATTAACAATGCTACTTTAGCTGGTGTTGTGTGTGATGTTGCTGCAGGTAATAGTGGCCCAGGACAAGCTACAGTTGGTTCACCAGGAACTTCACCACTTGCAATTACTGTAGGTGCAAGTACAATCCCTGAAGATATTGCAACAATGACAATTAAAAATGGTTCAGTTTCTTATAAAGCACGTTTATTTGGTAAAAACTTTTCACAATCAGACGATGTTTATAAAGGACAAACACTTCCAATCGTTGATGTTGGTTTAGGAAGTGAAGCTGACTATAACGGAATTGATGTGAAAGATAAACTTGTTCTAGTAAAGCGTGGCGTAGACTATTTACAAACAAAAATGGCAAATGCTAATAAAGCTGGAGCAGCGGGTATGATTATCTGGGATAATACGGATGATAGCGATAGCCAAGGCTATATTCCTAATTTCTTAGGTGTCAGCATGGATAATGTTTATTCCATTTCATTGACACAAGCACAAGGACAAGCTCTATCTGATGCGATTAAAAAAGAACCTAAAACTGCAAGTATTACTTTTCCTACAACACTAGATGCTGCTATTAGTAAGAGTGGAGATGAATTAGCAAGCTTTAGCTCAACAGGTCCGGTTAAAGATTGGACAATTAAGCCAGATGTTGTTGCGCCAGGTGTTGATATTTCTTCAACAGCTCCATACGATATTTGGGAGCCAAATGCATCACATGATTATAAACTTGGTTATCAGATTATGTCTGGTACTTCAATGGCAACACCACACGTTGCTGGTATTTCAGCTTTAATTAAAGCTGCACATCCAGATTATACACCTGCAGATGTTAAAGCAGTGTTAATGAATACAGCTAAAAGTATTGACACAGATTCAAAGAAATATAGTGTTTACCAAGTTGGTGCTGGACGTGTTGTTCCTGCTCGTGCCATTGCGACAGATGTGAAAATTCAAGTTTTAGATAAAGCATACGCAACAGATTCAGATAATACTCTGAAAGAGGTTGAAAACCTTACAGGAAGCATGTTCTTTGGTTTTAAAGGTCGAGGAGAAGGTGCAACGAACGGCTCAGATGATGTTGTTTCTTCAAAAGATTTTAATGTTTCTAACCAAGGAAATAGCAGTAAAACATTCAAAGTAAGTACTGAGTTTATATCAACAAAATTTGCTGGATCGAATAAAGTAGGTCCGGGCACTGGAAATGATGTAAAAGTTGATTTTACTGTCGATGGACAAAACGTAACAAACATAAATGTTGGCGGTGGAAGTACTGTTAAAGCAACAGCAAAAATTACAGTTCCATCAAATGCATTAGAAGGCACTTACGAAGGTTATATTAACCTAGTAAACTCGGCTGATTCATCAGAGTCTTATCGCGTTCCGTTTACAATTACAGTTGCAGAAAAAGGTATTAATAATTTCCAAGTCGCGATAAAAGCGACTAGTGTAGGAAATCTTTCTGCTTATAACTTCTCAGTAAATAACGAAATGGATAACTACTATATCCTAGTAAAAGACAAAGACGGAAAATATATAGGGGTAGCTAATACCTTATCAAACGGTAGTAATATCATCCCTGGTGTCCAATACGGCCCACGTATCACTCTATTTAGTGGATGGTATCTTCCATTTACAAAGGAATACGATGGTACGTATGACGCATCTGGTATTTCAAAAGATGTTCAAGTTTTAAAAGAAGGCGCATATTCTCTTGAGATGATTGCAACTGGTAAAGACGGACAACGATACACTGCAGAAGATACGCTATATATTGACGGTACACCACCAACAATGACAATGGATGCAGACTCCAAGGGTGGAATTTATGAAATTGATCCGACAGGGTATCTACCTGGACAAGAAATTAAAGGGTTCACGGGTACAGTTTATGACTCGAACGTAGACGTGATGAAAAATAATGGAGAAACATCAGTACCTAGTCCTACGACTGGCAAACCTGTTCCTGTTGATCAAGGATTGAACAGTGTTGTAGGTTATCAAGATAGTTGGTTCCCAACAGTATACTTCAATACAAATGAGAAAGGTCGTTTCCATTTCGGTGTGACTGCTGAAGACCTTACAAATAAATTGGGAAGTCAATTTATTATTGACCCAGTTGATTATTCCGGTGAAAGTGATAGTATAAATGATCAAACCTATTACTTTATTAAAAAGGGTAATCCGTACGTTACATTAACTGCATCTAGTGGAGTAGATGCGGGTTCAGGAAACGAAGATAAAGTAGTTGTCGATGCGAATAAACCTTTCAAAACGACTATGACAACCCACTACGGTGTTGGAATGACTGGCGGTAAATTTTTACTGAATGATAATGGCGTATACCAATATAGTAATATCCGACTAACAGATGAGTATAAAAATTATCTTATTAGTAAGGGAATTGATCCAACTAAGGTTCTTACTGTAGGTCAACCTTATAAACATCAATTTTATCAAATCGGAAATACAACAGATGTAACAATTTCAAATATAGGTCCGGCAGGTTCACTTGACCATGATATGCCAATATTAGAAGCAGATGTGACCTATATTAGTCCTGATCCAATTACGGGACAGTTCCCATATATTTTATTATCAGCAAATTTAACTTTGTCTGGTGAAGATACAAGAATTGCTTGGTTTCCTACAAATGATCCATATGTAAGACAGAACATTTCTGTAATTAGAGGACGTGTGGCAGCGGAATCTTTCGCAAGAAATAACGTAAACAACAATTATCCACAGTTCACAGTTGATTCGGGAGCAAAGGTAACTGCGACGGATGATAAAGGCAAAAAATTTACAACGGATCAACCGACATCATTTAATAACACAATTGCCTATACGTTTATTAATCCATATTATGCTTTGACAGCTGATGTAAGTGACAAACCATATTCTCTTGAAGCAAGTGTACCAGGCCATTTTAAAGGATATGAAAAAACACCTGTAATTGGTGAAAACAAATTCGGTTATCAATCAGGTACTATAAAAGATCTTCCAGGTCTTTTCCCAATCCTTTTAGGTGGAGATGTAAATGGTGACAACGTCATCGATATGAAAGATTTACTGAAAGAAATCGATGTTTATTATCAATATAAAAACTTAAATAATTTTAATAATCCAGCGAATACATTAGCTAACAAAACTGCATTCTTAAACACTAACCGTGATGCAGATATTTACTGGATTAAGCCATCTGGTTTTGGATATGGAATTGATTACAATGACTTCTATTTCATCTTTAAAAACTTTGGTACGCAAAATCAAAGTGCAATTGATGCAGGATTAAGTGTTCCTACTGCACAAACAACAGTAGATAAAGATACGACTTTTACAACTGATTATGCAGGTTCAATTACGTTAAATACTGGAGACACAGTACAGCAAGTTATGCAAAAGCTTAATTTTGCAGCTCCAGCTCAGCAAATCCCGTCAACACCAAAGCTTGAAGATTTACAAAATGGAGCTTCGATTTCATTAGTTCCTACAAGCTCAGTATTTGTAGATGATGTAGTGTGGAGAAAATCAATTACAAAAATTATGTTAGGTTCAACAGATGTAACGAATTTAGTGACAATCAATCCTGGTTATACGTATTATGATGCAAATGGAGTATCTCAAACAATGCCATCAAAAATTACGTTCCCAGGTTCATTATTCCCAACGGCAACGAATTACACAATGACGGTAAAAGCGACAGGTTACCCAGATGTAACGAAGTCATTAACAATCTCAACGCTTCCAATTCCGACGCCAGCGATTCCAATCATTACTGATCCAACAGTGGCGCATATTGGAAAGGATTTAACATTAACCTTCCCAGAAGATGCGAAATGGCGAAATGGAATCAATAAAGTGATTGTAACAACAAACAATAGTAAAAGTATGGATATCACGAATTTGATCAATCCAGATACGAATCAAAAATATTATGACATTAGTAAACCGGGTCAAATTACGTTCAATGCGAAAACATTTATGACGGATTCTACACTTGATCCAAAAAATGGTTCAACCTATGCTAATGCAACTGTAAACCCAGGTGGAGCAAATTATCTTCCACAACTTTACAGATTTACGATCAGCTCACAAGGTGCAGATGGAACTGTATATCCGGATGTAATTGCTGGTTCTGATCCTGTTTTCAAAGGACAACAACCTGTTGGATATAGTGTTACGTTTGATAGCCAAGGAGGAACACCGATTAATCCGATGACGGTTGGATATAAACCGGGCTCAAGTAGATCGAATGGTCCGAATAGTGATTTGATATCATTCATAACTCCTGCGCCAACGAAACAAGGCTATAAATTCCTTGGTTGGTTTAATGAAGCATCGGCTACAACTCAATGGGATCCAAGTGGTGTATTAACTGCAGACAAAACAGTTTATGCAAAATGGCAAATGAATGCGACTCAAAGTTATTCACCTGTTGATAAATCAAATCCGAATGGAGCGAAATTCGACCCAAGTAACCAAAATGCAAGTGGTAACGGGTGGGTGCTTGGAGAAGGCGATTTAAAAATCAACATCCCAGATTATTTAACAAATGTTTCTTGGTTAACAGGAAAAGATAAAATTGCGAAAATTGAAGCGAAATTCTATCAAGTGAAGAGCGATGGCTCAACTGATACGACACCGACAAATTATACGTTAGACCCAAGTACGTATGAATTATCATCTAACGGAAGTAATGGCATTCTCTCATTCAAAACGGCTACACATGATCAAGCTGTTAAAGAAGGTCAAAACAATCTTGGAGAAAAGTTTGCGTTTAGTGAAATGCCGAGTCTTGGAAACATTGAGGGGATTAAAGGGTATAATTTAACCTTAACTTCTACAACAGGGGAAACAGTTACAATTCCAAATATTCAACTTGGTTATAGACGACATATTGATTTAAACGGTGGTACGTTAAAGACTGCAAATGATGCTTTCTTTTCTGATGCGTTAGTTAATGGAAAAACAACAGCGCCAAATATGTCTACAGGTGTAACACATGTAACAAATGGTAACTTAACGATTAGTCCAGACCTTTATTTGGATGCAGCTAATTCAAGTGACAAGAAGTCAGATATTACAACAAATCCGAAAGTTTTAACAGATAATTCTACTTTCTATCTATGTTGGATGAAAGTTCCACCTACAGTGAATAAGGACGTTGCTGGAAACATTGTTGGAAGCGACATTACGTTACCATTTACTGATGATGGAACATGGAAAAATAATATTAAAGCTGTAAAAATCGGCGCGAAAACATTAGAACTGAACAAGGATTACACAATCACTTATAATAGCATCACTCTTAAAGCTGCTCTATTCACAGTTGGACAAAAAGTCAATGTGACGATTGTTTCTGAAGGATATAAAGATGTTGTAGTGGTTGACCAAGTTATTGGTTACACAGTTTCGTTTGAATCAAATGGTGGAGATCCACTTTCTGCTCAAATCGTAGACAGAAATGCAACAAAACCAGTTGATCCGACAAAAGTGGGTTACAAATTCTATGGTTGGTACTTGGACAAAGATTTAACAATGCCATATGATTTTGATAACATTGTGACAAAACCAATCACTCTTTACGCGAAATATGCATTAGCTGGTTCAGTTGTAACAGCTGATACAACTGATAACGCAGTAGGGAACGATATGGTTTTAGAGTTTATTGACAAAGATTGGGCAAATGCGATAACTGGCATTAACATCAACGGTCTTCCTGTTGACGCATCGAAATACACTGTAGATAAAGAAAATCGTACAATTACTTTGGATCAAAGTCTGTTCTCAAGAGCTAAAGATTATACGATTACTGTAAAAGCTAAAGAGTATGCTGATGTAACAGTAGTACAAAAAGTTGTAAATGGATATACTGTGCATTTCGTAATGCCAAAGAATGCACCTGCTGAAGTGAAGGATGCAACAAAAGATCGAATTGTCGCACGCAGAATCACAGCGCCGACGGTACACGGTTATGAATTAGCTTGGTTTGCAGATGCAGATTATACAATTCCTTGGGATTTCACAAATTCAATCTATTCAGCTAAAACGCTTTATGGCACATGGAAACCAGCAAAGTATTCAGTAATCTTCGACACACAAGATGCAGGACTTGTTTACTCGGTTAAAGTGGAATACAACACATTATTAGATGACACAACAAGTGCACCAACAAGAAGGGGTTATACGTTTGTTGGTTGGTACAAAGATGCTGAAGGCAAAACTGCTTGGAACTTTACAACTGATAAAGTAACAGACAATACAATCCTTTATGCAAAATGGAACATCAATTCGTATACTGTTCATTACGACAGCAATGGCGGAAGTGCAGTAGCGGATAAAACAACGAATTACAACACAACGGTTACATCGCCGACTGCTCCAACAAGAACAGGTTATACATTTGTGGGTTGGACAAAAGATGAAGCAGGTCTAGTGCCTTGGAACTTTGCAAAAGACAAAGTAACAGAGGATGCAACGTTACATGCACAATGGAAAATCAACACGTACACGGTTCGTTTTGATGTAACTGGCGGAAATAGTGTACCGGCAAAAACGGTTAACTACAATAGCACGGTGACATTATCAAAACCAACAAGAACAGGCTACACGTTCGTTGGTTGGACGAAAGACGCAGCTGGTAAAGTGGCGGTATCAAGCAATCTAACAGTGACAGGAAACATCACACTGTACGCACAATGGGAAGTAAACAACTATACTGTGAAGTTTAATTCAAACGGGGGCAGCTCGGTTGGATCAAAAACAGTAGTTTACAACGGTACAGTAAAACAACCATCTGCACCAACTAAAAAAGGCTATGCATTTATCGGTTGGACGAAAGATGCGGCTGGAAAAATCACTTGGAACTTCGAAAAAGACCACATCACAGCAGATACAACGATCTATGCTAAGTGGGTGAAATTACCAAGTGCACCGTCAAATGCAAAAGTGACGTTAGTTGGAAAAACATCAGCGAAAATCACATGGTCACGTGTAAGTGGCGCAACTGGTTATGAAGTCGTTCGTTCGACATCAAAAACAGGCACTTATCAACACGTACGTTCTGTGACGACAACATCACTAACAAATGACGGATTAAGTAAAGGTAAAACGTATTACTACAAAGTTCGTTCATACACACTTGTTGGTGGAAAAGCGATTTATGGCGAATGGTCAACAATCGTAAGTATTAAACGATAAGAACAAAAAATAAGAACAAAAAAACAAGAACACGCAAGTTGTGTTCTTGTTTTTTTATGTTAACGCAAGTTCATTTGAAGGGATTTGTGCGTTCAAATGCTCGATTTTAAAAGTGGCAAGTTGAATAAATTCGCTTACACCAAATTGCAAAAAGGCAGGAAGCGCCTTTTTCTCTAAATAGCGACGGTAATCGATAAGATTGTTAGAAGCTTGATAAATGAGTAATTGAAACAAGTGAACAAACATTTCTTGTTTTGAATCGCTTGCAATTTGCTTTGCAACTTCAATTTCGGGAAGAAGAGTATTTTTGTTCAAAAAGTCGAGTTCAACTTGAAGACGTAAATGACGTTCAAGTACTGTTAAATAAAAAACTGACTGTTTATCTAATAAATTCAATGCATATAGGTAATAATGAGCCCCTTGTTCTTTGTCGTGTCGTTTCAAGTGGACGTCCCCGAATAAACAAAGGATCATTGCTTTCTGCTCTGCTGCTTGACAAAGGTCGCAACTTTGTAGCAATTGAATTAACCGAAAATCGAGCGTGCGTTGTGGTAAATCTGTCAACTGAGCAAGCATGATCCGTTCAGCTTCAATAGCTAACAGAAAATGACGATTCTCAGTAAATAAGCGATTCGCTTTATCTGCATAATAATAGGCAAGTGTTGATAAACCAGCTAGCTCATAAGCTAGTGCTAAGTGGTACAAATAATCGATTGCAGGATAAACCGTTTCATCAATTTGCTCAAACTCCGGAATGGCATGATTTGCTTGATATGTGACCAAGTAAAACATGCCCTTTACATGGTGAAACCGTTGGGTTTCATCAAAAGAAAGGGTTTGTTTCTTTTTTTCAAGTAGTTTAATCAACTGACGTGCTTGATCAAGTTGATTGGTTAGTAGGCAATATTTTGCGTGCAATAACAAAAACCAATGATAATGTTCAGAAAGTGAGATCAGCTCTTCATTGATCAGGTGCGCAGCAAATCCGTCCATATCGTGTCGTAGGCGCATCGTAATCGCGTATTCCCATTTTGCCAAGAAACTTTTATACGTATGAAGTTTTTCAACTTCTTTTTCCATCGTAATACCTAGACGTGTAGCTAATAGTGATACAATCTCAGGCGCATAAGTTGTCCGTGAACATTCAATTTTACTGAGATGTGTCACCGAACAAATATCTTGTCCGAGTTGTTCTTGTGTCAAACGTTGTTTCTTTCGATAATGTTGGATGATTCTTCCTTCGTACACGATACCGCCACCTTTCCGTTCAGTTGCATTTTATAATTTTTAGGAATAGAAGACTAGTCCAAAAAAACGAATGACTTGTACAGAAATTCGGAACACTGATGTGAATAAAAAAACTTGACAATAAAATGCCTTTCTCATGATGAACAGAAAATCGGAAACACTAAGGATAGAAAAAGACCTTCGGCAACAAGCCCGTAATTTCGCGAAACAATGTGCGGAGAAAGGGAAGGGGTGGAATCATGGAACAACACGAAACGCAGTATGTCATTAGATTTCAGGACGGTTCATTTGTATGCGGATCTGTCTGACTGCCGATTTGAGGGATTCGTAGTAGAGGATTCAGAAACCCTAATGGCGTATGTCTCGTTATTTCCACGCGACCGTTCAAAAGTCATGTGCATCGAAGCGCTTCAGATGGACGAATTATTTGAAGGAAGTAGTTATGAAGGCGCATTTATGGACCGATTGGTCGAGATATTTGATACGACTGCACAAATAGATAAAGTTGTTTTGGTTCCACGACAGAAAGATGAAATGAAATGGAATGAACAATTCATTCGATTTTATCAACAATTAGGTTTTCTCGTCGTGAATGAAAAAGATAATAACAAGCGTGTGATGGTGCTGGAAACACCAAAATACTATGCCAAAAACAAGTATCAAAACTGAAATAAAGTAATAGTTCATCACTCATTTGAAAGTTGGAATATATTTTGTCGATTCGAAAACGGTTAATCTTATCTAATATTGCTATGATTGTAATTCCAATCATTTCTTTTATCCTCATCGAGATTTTACTCGGTGTGTTTTACTATAAGGTTTTTGTACCTAAATTTAATGGTCATCCACCTCATTCATTTTATTTTTTCCGTTTCGGAATCATTGTCCCTATTTTTGCAATTACAAATGGAGTGCTATCTTATTTTGTTTCTAGAAGTATACTAAGACCAGTAAAAAATCTTACAAATGCTGCTAAACAAATTAGTGAAGGAAATTTAAATTTTGAAGTTAAACCAATAAACAAAGATGAACTCGGTCAATTAGCTATTAGCTTTGAATTAATGAGAAGAAATCTAAAAGAGGCAGCTGAAATACAGAAAAAATACGAAGAAAATCGTAAAGAATTAATTGCCAATATTTCACATGATCTAAAAACGCCAATTACATCAATAAAGGGATATATTGAGGGAATTAAAGATGGCGTGGCAAACACACCAGAAAAAATGGATCGGTATATTGAAACAATTTATCTGAAAACCTTGGATATGGATCAATTGATTAATGAACTATTCCTTTATTCGAAGTTAGATTTAAAACGAGTACCATTTCATTTTGAAGAAGTAAATATTCATGATTATTTAGTCGATCGGATCGAGGAATTGAAATTTGATTTAGAACCGATAAATGTAAGTATTACTTATAGTGAGAATGTGGATCGAGAAGTTAGTATAGTACTAATAGACCGAGAACAATTCAAACGTGTAATGACAAATATCATTCAAAATAGTTTGAAATACATGGATAAAGCTGAAAAACAAATTACCATAAAATTAATAGATGACAAAGAAAAAATAACGATAAAATTTCATGATAACGGTAAGGGAATTTCGAAAGAGGCACTTCCGTTTATTTTTGATCGTTTTTACCGAGCCGATCCATCAAGAAATCTATCAACAGGTGGGACGGGACTCGGGCTGGCTATTGCAAAAAGAATCATCGAAGAGCACGGTGGGGAAGTATGGGCAGAAAGTCAAATTGGTGAATATACAAACATTTTTCTTTCATTAAATAAGAAATGAATATAAAAGGTGACAAAATGAAAAAGGTTTTAATAATTGAAGATGATTTAAGTATCGCATTATTACAAAAAGATTATTTAGAAATAAATGATTTTGAAGTTGAAATCGAATCAAATGGGAAAAGTGGACTTCAAAAAGCTTTATCGCAGGAATATGATTTAATCATACTCGACTTAATGTTACCAGAATTAAATGGATTTGAAATATGTAAAAAAATCCGTGAAAGTAAAGACATCCCGATCTTAATTGTTTCAGCAAAAACAGAAGATATTGATAAAATTAGGGGATTTGGTCTAGGGGCAGATGATTTTATCGTGAAACCATTTAGTCCAAGTGAATTAATTGCCAGAGTGAAAGCTCATCTCTCAAGGTATCAACGTTTAGCAAATAAGGGTCAAATTAATGAAGAAGAACTTCAAGTAAGGGGACTTACAATTCAAAAAGATTCTAGAAAAGTTCTTGTTAATGGAGAAGAAAAAATATTCACAACGAAGGAATTTAACTTACTAACCTTTCTTGCTTCAAATCCAAATAAAGTATTTAGTAAAGAATTATTATTTGATCGAATTTGGGGATTTGAAACGGTCGGAGATATTTCTACTGTAACTGTTCATATTCGAAAAATCCGAGAAAAAATAGAAGTTGACCCATCCAACCCAGATTATATTGAGACGATATGGGGAGCGGGATATCGGTTTAAAGATTAAATTTCAATAATTTAAATTAAAGGGTGATCCTGTAGTTCGTAAACTGGCTTATAGGATGGCTCTTTTTATTTGCCTAATCATTTTTAATGCATTTATTTCAATACTTACCAAAGTAAATACAGATATTTTCATGTTATAACATCTTGAAGAAAGTTAAACTGGTTGTCACACAACAAGCAATATTTTAATTAAGAAATGATTTAAGAATTATTTAAGAAATTGATAATAGTAGTTTTATATCTTGCCACTATGATGAAAAGTATAAGATAAATGAAAACGGAGGGAACAGAATAGTGGCTAAAAAGAAATTAAATTTAACGAAAAAAAATATATTAGTTAGTGTACATGTTTTAGCAGTATGTGCTTGGTTTGGAGGCACATTAAGTTTAATAATATTAGGTTTATATTTAAAAAATGCGCAAAACTCAGAGCAACTTATTTATACATTATCTAGTATGCATATCATTGATGAAAATTTACTAAAATATCCTGCACTTGCAACTTTAGTTACGGGGATTTTACTTTCTGTTTGGACGCAGTGGGGATTAGTAAAGCATTATTGGGTTGTTATAAAACTCGTTCTAACTGTCTTAATTATTCTGATTGGCATCTTTTTGATTAATGATTGGTTCGCGTATTTAGTAAAAACCGCAGAAGGATTCGGAATAAGTGCACTTAATGAAAATAAATTTGAGTCAACTTGGCTTTCGATTATTATAACTGGAATCTTTAACTTAAGTTGTTTAGCATTCATGACATTCATTACGTATTTTAAACCTTTTGGAAAAATAAAAAAGAATAAAAACGTGGCAACACCATAAAAATTGCTTGTTATGGAGTTCTAACTGATTAAAAAGTAATACTATTTAAGTATTACTTTTTTTATGAAAAAACTATAATATTTATCAAAAAATTAAACATTCTAATTAATGTGTTTTTATAGAATCAGGATTGAAAGTAAGTGTTTAATTAAATATGACATTTGTCATCTTTTTCATATGACGCCTGCTACTACCAAAGGTAAAATTAACTTATATAATTAGGATAATATAACAATGAAAAGTTACAACATTAGAAAGGAACTTCTAAATGTCAAAAGAAAATCAAAAGAGTTTACGAAAGCAAATTATTCCTTATGAAAAATCAAATTTAAAAGCTAGTATTTGGCAAATGATCAATACTTTTATTCCATTTATCTTTTTGTGGTATTTAGCCTATAAAAGTATTTCTATTTCAGTAGTATTAACGATCTTTATTGATATAGTTGCTGCACTATTCTTAATTAGGATATTTATTATCTTCCATGACTGTTGTCATCAATCATTTTTTAAGAATAAAACAGCAAATAAAGTTCTTGGCACAATTACAGGCGTTTTTACATTATTTCCTTTCAGCCAGTGGAAGCATAGTCATTCAGTCCACCATGCGACCAGTGGTAACTTAGATAAGCGTGGAATTGGAGATATGTGGGTTTTAACTGTTGAAGAGTACGTTGCAGCACCTTTCTGGACAAAAATACAATATCGTCTATACCGTAATCCATTAATCATGTTTGGTTTAGGACCAATTTATATCGTATTAATTTCCAATCGATTCAATACGAAAAATGCAAAATTAAAAGAAAGACTAAACACTTATTTAACTAATATTTTAATTGTTGGGGTTTCAGCTTTATTTTGCTATACAATAGGTTGGGAAAATTATTTATTAGTGGAAGGTCCAATCTTTTTCATTTCGGCAGTATTAGGAATTTGGCTATTCTATGTACAGCACCAATTTGAAGACACTTATTTTGAAGAAGATGCGAATTGGGAATATGTAAAAGCAGCGGTTGAAGGAAGCTCTTTTTATAAACTTCCAAAATTATTACAATGGATAACTGGTAATATTGGGTACCACCATGTTCATCATTTAAGTCCACGGGTACCGAATTATAATTTAGAGTCTGTTCATAATAATACGCTTCCATTACAAAATGTACCGACGATTACACTTAAAACAAGTTTAACATCTTTAAAATTCAGATTATGGCATGAAGAAACAAAGCAATTTGTAGGATTTAAAGATATAAAATCAATCTATAAAGTAAATCGCGAAAGTTCAGACACTGTCTGAACTTTTGATGTATTTTATTTACATTTTTATAAAGATTAACTTTGCTTAAATATGATAAGATTGTTAAAGTAGGTCACAAAATGTTTGAATAATGAGGTAAATTTATGTTTAAAAGATATTTAGTTTTCCTAAAAAGTACAGGAATCTCACCATACATTTGGACAGTTTTAGGAATATCGCCATTTTATTTTATTTTTCTTTCTGCTCATTCCACTTTAAGAATCATAATCGGAATTTTACTAACAATATCATTTTTTATAATCTATCGATTGGCGTACAGATCAAAAGGATGGTCAATTTTTCTATGGTCATCCATCTTAATCATCATATCCACTTCAATGAATATACTTTTTAGCTATGTATATTTTGCATTTTTTATAGCTTATATGATTGGAAAGAGAAAAAATCGAGCTACTTTTTTAACTTTATATATCCTTCATTTAGTAATCACTACAATATCAATCAACATCACGATTATCCTTCAAGAAGAATTAATTATTAGGCAACTTCCATTTATTATCATTACTTGGATTAGCGTTATTTTATTACCATTTAGTCTTTACAGCCGAAATGAAAGAGGGCAATTGGAAGAAAAGTTAGTAGATGCTAATAAACGTATTTCAGATCTTGTAAAACTAGAAGAACGTCAAAGAATTGCTCGTGATTTACATGATACGCTCGGTCAAAAACTTTCACTGATTGGCTTAAAAAGTGACTTAGCTAGAAAATTAATTACAAAGGATCCAGATTTAGCTCAAAATGAATTAAAGGATGTACAACAAACGGCCCGAACAGCTTTAAATGAGGTTCGAAAAATCGTTTCTCAAATGAGAGGGATACGAATTAAAGATGAACTAATAAGAATTAAGCAAATTCTACATGCTGCTGAAATTACAGTTGAATGTAACGAAAACTTTCAACTTTCAAATGTTTCCTTACTGACAGAAAATATTGTCAGTATGTGCTTAAAGGAAGCCGTAACAAATGTTGTAAAACATAGTAGTGCCACTTTATGTAAAATATCAATTAAACAAATGAAAAATGAAATAATTTTTTCGGTAATAGATAATGGAGTTGGTTGTAAATCGGAAAAGTTTACAACTGGCTATGGCTTAATTGGAATGAGGGAACGACTCGAATTTGTGAATGGAACATTAGAGGTAAACTGTGAAAACGGAATGACTTTAATTATGAAAGTTCCAATCGATGTAAAACAAATTGAAGTGGAGGAACTAGTATGATTAGGATCGTAATTGCTGAAGACCAACGAATGCTATTAGGTGCTCTTGGTTCTTTACTTAATCTAGAAGATGATATGGAAGTTGTAGGTCAAGCATCAAACGGAGAAGAAGCAGTTAAACTAGTCAAGCAATTACAACCTGACATTTGTATAATGGATATTGAAATGCCTAGTAAAACTGGACTTGAGGCCGCAGAAGAATTTAAACCTTTAGATTGTAAAGTGATTATATTAACAACTTTCGCTAGATCTGGTTATTTTCAAAGAGCATTAAAAGCGGGTGTAAAAGGCTATTTATTAAAAGATAGTCCAAGTGAAGAGTTAGCAAGCTCAATTAGAAGTATTATTGCCGGGAAGAGAATCTATGCTCCGGAACTTATGGATGATGTTTACGCCGAAGAAAATCCGTTAACTGACCGAGAAAAAGAAGTTTTAGAACTGGTAGCGGATGGTAAGAACACACAAGAAATTGCGGATGAATTGAGTCTAAAAACAGGAACAGTTAGAAATTATATATCTATGATTTTGGACAAATTAGAAGTTAAAAATAGAATCGAAGCTATAAAACAATCAAAAGAAAAAGGTTGGTTTAAGTGAAGTTAATGGCAGGAAGAATGAAAACAAGAAAAGCAGGTAGGGCAAGAATTGAAAACAAAATTTTTCAATCCTAAAAGGCCTAAATCCTGCATTCCTTGTTCACCATTTAGTTTCCTGCTTTTCTTTTTTCTTTTTTTCTAGATTTTGTTTTTCCTTTTCCAGATTTTTGTACTTCCTTAAAAAATTCGTCTAGCTCCTGATTGAACTTATCTGTTTCTTCCAAAAATAAAAGATGACTACTATTATAAAATGGAACAAATTTTGAACCTTTTATATTTTTTTGAATAAACTCACCAGCGGCTAATGGAAAAAATCCATGACTACCAAAACAAATTAATGTTGGAATATCAACATTACAAAGAGTATCCCGATAATCTACAGCCGTTTGATTAAACACGATTGTACTTGCAATCGCTGCAGGTAATTTATTCATTTCTTTTAAGATCCATTTATGTTCTCTTGGATCAGGTTGATCCATATACATACCATATATAAAATCACTATTAAATTTGTTCTGATCTTCTTGGATAGACTGCATTACATTTTTTAAAATCGTAAAATCAAATGCTCCAAACTCCCAATCTGGCCATATATAATCGGATGCAGATTGATCAACAACTGTTAGCGCCTTAATATTTTTACTCCCAAATTGATTAACATAATCCCACAATACAAAAGCTCCCATTGACCAACCTACTAAAATTACATCCTTTAAATCTAGTTTTTCAATAAAGCATTTTAAATCACGAGCGTACTGTGCCACTGTATGCCCATATTGAACTTTTGAGGACTTCCCATGTGCTCGTAAGTCTAAAGTAATGACGCGATAATTTTTACTAAAATACGGTACTTGTTTATGAAAAAACTTACTACTCATCATCACTCCATGAACAAAAATAACTGTTTGACCTTCTCCGTGATCTTCATAATGGAGCTTTGTATGAGAATCAATTTCTACATATGCCAATTTAATCGCCCCCATTGGCTTTAAATGTCTTACTTTCCTATATTATTTCATCTCATAATAATTCATGACTATTAGCAAATTCTTTGAATAAGACTGTTTAAATAAAAATAACTATTTTTAATCACCTTAACTTGTAATTACATAATGTTTTTCTATTTAAAATAGAAATGTGGTAAAATTCAGATAAATATAGAAATATCCAAGCATACATAACCC
>NZ_NTZO01000262.1 GCF_002559405.1 Bacillus sp. AFS001701
GCCATCAATTAATAATAAAGATTGATTTTCCATTTTATAAATCACCTAATATCTATTTATTTAATATGAAAATGATAGCATATCCGACTGAAAATGATAACTAGTGTATTACTGCCAATTAGAATGAAAGAACCGATAGTCGGCGCATTTTGTATAATGACATAAAACTTTCATTATAAAATTGAATTTTCTGTTTATTTATTAACTAACTTTTACTATAATGGAATTTATATAAAAAAATGCAAAGGGTAGGTAGTTATATGGAGAAAGTAAAAAGTACTGTTAAGATTGAGGATATTTTAGTTGCCTATAATACGTTAAAAGAAGTTACGAATAAAACACCTTTGCAGATTAGTACAATGCTTAGTGAAAAATATGATTGTAACGTATTTTTAAAGCGAGAGGATTTACAAATAATCCGCTCATTTAAGCTTAGAGGAGCATATTACAAAATTAGCAACTTGTCTTATGAAGAAAGACAAAAAGGGGTTGTATGTGCAAGTGCAGGTAATCATGCTCAAGGCGTAGCATATACATGTAATCATTTGCAGGTGTATGCGAAAATATTTATGCCTTCAACAACGCCAAATCAAAAAGTATCTCAAGTAAAATTCTTTGGTGGACCATTTGTTGAAGTTATATTAATCGGTGACACCTTTGATATTGCTCATCAAAATGCACAAGCTTATTGCAATGAAAATCAAATGACATTTATTCATCCATTTGATGATCAAGATGTAATTGCAGGGCAAGGTACCGTAGCAGTTGAAATATTAAATGAAATTGACCGTCCAGTAGATTATCTTTTCGTAGCAATCGGAGGAGGTGGATTAAGCTCTGGAGTTGGAACATACATAAAAGGAATTAGTCCTACAACTAAGGTAATTGGAGTAGAGCCGATGGGTGCTGCTTCAATGGCTGAATCGATTGCAAATGGAAGAGTTGTAACTTTACCTTTTATTGAGAAATTTGTTGATGGAGCAGCGGTTGGCCAAGTTGGTAATTTAACATATGAAATCTGTAGAGATGTACTTGACCAGGTTGTCGCTATTCCAGAAGGTGAGATTTGTACAACAATTTTAGAGCTATATAATAAAAATGCAATCATTGCAGAGCCCGCTGGAGCTATGTCTGTATCAGCTTTAGAATTATATAAAGATGAAATAAAAGGAAAGAATGTCGTTTGTATCGTATCTGGTGGAAATAATGATATTGACCGACTTCAAGAAATAAAAGAAAGGTCTTTAATTCATGAAGGACTAAAACATTATTTCATCATCAACTTCCCACAACGATCTGGCGCATTACGTGAATTTCTTGATAAGGTTTTAGGACCAAACGATGACATTACGAGGTTTGAATACACAAAGAAAAACAATAAGGACAATGGGCCAGCACTAGTTGGAATCGAATTGGCTAATAAATCCGATTACAAAGCATTGATTGAGAGAATGAATCTTCATGAAATTCAATTCATGGAAATAAACAATAACCCAACATTGTTTAGTCTACTCATTTAGATTTTTCGGGTTTAGTATAGTGAAAAAACCTACAAGGTAAATAATTTCCTTGTGGGTTTTTTGATTTTCCGCAAAAAATACAATAGTTCATCAACTAGTAGTTAATGAATAAAGTACGTATTTCTTAAAACCGTATATTCTAGAAAAAAATCAACACTCTAAAATTAAGTGGACAAGATCAACTATTTCTTACTCTTCAATTAGCCAAATTCTTTTTTATATTTTATGGATCATGTCTCTTGACATCATAAATTAGTTGAAATACAATATTTCTAGAAATACTGAAATAAGAGCTGGTTTTGAAAGGAGGTTAAAGTGGTGAACGTTGATATTGCAGTAAAGGTTTATAAGGCGTTAGGGGAATCCACTCGTTTACAAATTGTTAAAGTACTTGCTAAGCAATCTGAATTAGCTTGTTCAGAAATGAAAAATCAAATAAAGATATCGGCCAATTCTACATTGACACATCATCTAAAACCATTACTTGATTGCGGTTTGCTAACAGTTCGCAAAGAAGGAACCTTCAGATACTATAGTTTACAACGAGAAGTTTTGGAAAAATACGCACCCGCTTTACTTTAAAAATAAAGCGGTATAATTTTAGTTTATATTTCAGTGTTTGTAGAAATACCGAATAATCTAAGGGGGAATTGAATATGAGTTTAGTAAGCAAAGATGAAACTAGTTGGGGAAAATTAGTAAATGGTCTAGAAAGTAAGCTTTTTGAACCAGTAAAAATAGGTGCTTGGAATTTACGTAGTCGTACTGCAATGGCACCATTAACAAGAAGTTTTGCAGATGATCAAACAGGTGTAGTTGGAGAAGATATAGTCGAATATTATCGTAAACGAGCTGCAGATGGCGTAGGTTTGATTATTTCTGAAGGAACAGTAATTAGTCCACGTGGAAAAGGTTACCCAGGTATTCCAGGAATTTATTCTGAGGATCAAATTAAAGCTTGGAAAAAGGTAACCGATGCTGTTCATAAAGAGGGTGGCACAATGATTTCTCAAATATGGCACGTAGGCCGATTATCACATCACGAGCTTGCTGGAAATATGCCACCACAAGCACCTTCAGCGATTCCTGCAGAAGGATTAGTTTCTCGTTTTCGTAAACCATACGATATACCAGAAGAAATGACTACCGAGGATATTAAAGAAGTAATCAATCAGTATGCTCAAGCAGCTAAAAATGCGATTGAAGCTGGTTTTGATGGAGTCGAAATTCACGCTGCACATGGATACTTAATCGATCAATTTAATTCAGATGTTACAAATCATCGTACAGATCAATATGGTGGTGATCTTCCACAAAGATTAACTTTCATGAAGGAAGTAATAAAAGCAGTTATCGAAGCAGTTGGTACTGAAAGAACGATGATTCGATTTTCTGCTCATAAAGCCGATATTCCTGGCTATATGTGGGAAGACCCAGACTATGCAATTCGTACATTTATTGAAGCATTCAAAGAAGTTGGTGCAACTTTATTACACCCTTCGATTATGCAATTTGATCGCATACTTGCAGATGGTAAAACGATGCATCAGCTTGTTAGAAAGTACTGGGATGGAATTATTGTTGGAGTAGGAACATTAAATCCTGAAATGGCAGAAAAAGCTATCAATGAAGGAACCATTGATGTTGCGGCGTTCGGACGTCCCCTAATTTCGAATCCGGATCTTTTACACCGCTTAAAAAATGGTGAAGCAATTGAAGAATATGATGTTAAAAAGCATCTAAATGTTCTAATCTAAGTTTTGATATGAATAGAAAGTAGGAAGGAAGCTGTTCAAGTGGCTTCCTTCTCTAAAATTTAGTATTTCGGTATTTATAGAAATATATAATTATGATGAGAGGAATTATTTTATGACAAATAAAGGAAAAATTTATATTTTAGCAATGATAAGTTTTTTAGTAGGAACTTCACAATATGTAATTTCTGGAATCTTAGATAAAATGGCCGATGAATTAGGTATTTCAATTGAAGCTGCAGGGCAATTAATTACGGTGTATTCATTGATCTATGCAATCGGTACACCGATATTAATGGCCGTATTAGCCAAAATGGAACGCCGCAAATTACTACTATTATCTTTAAGCGTATTTCTTTTAGGTAATTTATTAGCAGTAATTGCGCCTGGTTACGGTTTGTTTATGGTTGCGCGCATAATAATGGCGTTAAGTGCAGGAGTTACTGTTGTAACAGTACTTAGCTTGGCTGCAAAGATTGCTCCAGCAGATAAAAAGGCCAGTTCAATTGCCACTGTTGTCATGGGATTTACTGCTTCACTGATTATAGGGGTTCCAATTGGCAGATTTATAGCAGCTGCTTATGATTGGAGATTAGTCTTTCTTGGTGTTGCCATATTCGTATTAATCTCTTTAGCAATTATCGTTAAAACAATTCCACATACAAATGGTGATCAACCGATTCCATTATTGCAGCAAATCGCATTGATTAAACAACCAAAAATTGCATTAGCTTTATCGATCACTTTTTTCTTAATGAGCGGATATGGAATCGTATTTACTTATTTATCACCCTACCTTATTCAAACTACTAAGATGAGCGATCACGTATTAAGTTTTGCTCTTTTAATACTTGGTATAGCTAGTTTATTTGGATCTAAATTCGGGGGATTCAGTGCAGACAAGTGGGGAATTACGCTTACTTTAAAAAGAGGATTAGTACTTAATATTTTATCAATTTTATTATTATCATTCATCTCTAGTTCAATCAATACAGTGATCATTATCCTTACATTATGGTCATTTTCTGGATGGTCATCTGGGGCAACACAACAATTTAACTTAGCAACTATTTCTCCTAAATCATCTGATGTTTTATTAGGTTTAAACCAGTCAATGATGCAATTAGGCTTTGCATTTGGTGCAGCAATCGGAGGGCTTGCAGTTAGTCAATTGTCCATCCGTTCAATTACATGGATGGGTTCAATTCCTGTAGTGGTTTCTTTAATCGTAACAGTTGGTTTATCTCGTTATTTAATGAATGAAAAGAAAATCAGACAAGGCGTTGGCACTCAAATTAGAGCCTAAATCAACTATTTTTTAATCGATAAAAATTTTATTACTTAGTTTTGTGAAAAAATAATTTATACTTTTTGGGGCTGTCTTATGTGTCGGTTTAATTGACAAATATGCGCCCCCTTTTAATTTATAAAATAGAATGAATGAGTGTTTTGGTGGATTTTTTTTAGAGAGAATAAGAAATTTATTATTAGATATAGTAGGAATGAGGTTCGATATGCTTATTTTCGATATGAAAGTGTCTTAACTGGACAAATTCTAAGTAGAAATACCATTACCAGTAAAGGTAATTTTTTAATTTATTGCGATTCTTTAGGATTTAATTACAGATTTGCTTATTTTAATTGCAGTTTTCGGATTTTAATTGTAGATATGGTAATTTTAATAGCAGTTTTCGAATTTTATTTGCAGTTCACTGTTTAATTACAGGATTTTTTACCCCTTTTTAGCCAACAAATGTTTTACTAAAAAAACAAATTGAATAATATTCAAATTATATGAATCTTTATAATAATTTAAATTCAACCTTTTTCGAATAAATTTTGAATAAAAGTATTCCTAATGCAATGTAACCGATTTATAATTGAATTCGGAAAGCCTCAAATAAGTATATTGTTCATCAGTACATAAAAAATTTTCTTTACAAAAATGGAAAATAATAGAGCGATAATTTTTTATATTTATTTAATCATAAATAATAGATATAAAATGGGGGCTTACTCCTTTTAGATAAATAAACTTAATTTAGGAGCTGGTATTTATGTCAAGCAAGACATTAGAAGCATTTTTAACTCCACAATTAGCTGAGTTAAAAGAGAAAGGGCTCTATAATGAGATTAACTCTTTAGAAGGTTCTAACGAAGCTACTATTCAAATTAGTGGTAAACAATTTATAAATTTATCTTCAAATAACTATCTTGGTTTTGCGACTCATCCTCGTTTAAAACAAGCTGCTATTGAAGCGACTGAAAAATATGGAGTTGGTGCAGGAGCGGTACGTACGATTAATGGTACGATGGATATCCACGATCAACTTGAAAAAGCGATTGCTGAATTTAAACATACAGAGGCTGCTATTGCATTCCAATCTGGTTTTAACTGTAATATGGGTGCTATTTCAGCAGTAATGACAAAAAAAGATGCAATTCTATCTGATGAATTAAACCATGCTTCAATTATCGATGGTTGCAGACTTTCTGGGGCAAAAATTATTCGTGTAAAACACCAAGATATGGATGATTTACGTGAAAAAGCAAAAGAAGCTACAACTTGTGGTTTATATGAGAAAGTTATGTACATTGCAGATGGTGTTTTCTCTATGGATGGAGATGTAGCAAATATTCCTGATATCGTAAAAATTGCTGAAGAATTTGGCTTAATTACATATATTGATGATGCTCATGGTTCTGGCGTTATGGGTAAAGGAGCTGGAACAGTTAAGCATTTTGGATTATCAGATAAAATTGATTTCCAAATTGGTACACTTTCTAAAGCAGTTGGAGTTGTAGGTGGATATGTAGCTGGTTCACAACAATTAATCGATTGGTTAAAAGTTCGTGCACGTCCTTTCTTATTCTCAACTTCTTTAACACCAGCAAATGCAGCTGCTTGTATTGAAGCAATTCGTATTATGTCTGAAGAACCAGAAAAAATCGAAAAGCTTTGGGAAAATGGTGATTACTTAAAAGCTGGTTTATCAAAACTTGGATTTAATATTGGTGAGTCTGAAACACCAATTACACCATGTATTATCGGTGACGAAAATCTTACACAAGAATTTTCTAAACGTTTATACGAAGAGGGAGTTTATGCGAAATCAATCGTATTCCCAACAGTACCACTTGGAACTGGTCGTATTCGTAATATGCCAACAGCTGCGCATACTAAAGAAATGCTAGATGAAGTTTTAGCTATTTATGAAAAAGTTGGTCGCGAATTAAACGTTATTAAATAATTTTAAATATTAATTTCGATATTTTATTACTATAAGGTGGACTAAGGAATGAAGAAAATATTAATTACTGGTTGTTTTGGACAAATCGGTTCAGAATTAACTATGCGTCTTAGAAATGAATACGGTAATGAAAATGTTGTTGCGACAGATATTCGCCGTCTTGAAGGAAGTCCAATTTTAGAAACTGGTCATTTTGAAATTTTAGACGTAATGGATAAAGAAAAAATGTTAGAGATTGCTAAAAAGTATGAAGTTGATACCTTCATTCATTTAGCTGCTCTATTATCAGCAGTTGCAGAAGCAAAACCAACATTAGCTTGGGACTTAAATATGGGTGGATTAGTGAATGCTCTTGAAGTAGCGAGAGAATTAAGCTTAAAATTCTTTACTCCAAGTTCAATTGGTGCATTTGGACCAGCAACACCAAAGGATAACACACCACAAGATACAATCCAACGTCCTACTACTATGTATGGTGTGACAAAAGTAGCTGGTGAATTATTATGTGATTATTACTTTGAAAAATTTGGTGTAGACACTCGCGGCGTACGTTTCCCAGGCTTAATCTCTTATGATACAGAGCCAGGTGGAGGTACTACTGATTATGCTGTTGATATTTATTACGAAGCATTAAAAAATAAGAAATATACTTCATTTATCGGTGAAGGAACATACATGGATATGATGTATATGCCTGATGCGATTGATGCAATTATTAAGTTAATGGAAGCAGATCCATCAAAACTTAAACATCGTAATGCATTTAATATTTCTGCGATGTCATTTGAACCAACTCAAATCGCGGCATCAATTCGTAAATTCATCCCTGAATTTACATTAGATTTCGACATTGACCCTATTCGTCAAGGAATTGCCAATTCATGGCCAAATTCAATTGACAGCTCTGCTGCAAAAGAAGAGTGGGGCTTCGATCCAAAATTTGATTTAGATCGAATGTCAGAAGATATGTTAAATAAATTAGCTGCAAAGTTAAACGTAACTCAAGCTTAAAATAAAAAAGAAGGAGACGATGTCTCCTTCTTTTTATTTTCTCTTCCTTTACTAATTCCTGTTTTTGGTATTTTGTTTAGTACTTTGACACAAACTTATCATGTATCAAGAATAATGCTGATAAAAAAGGAAGTTAGAAGATGAATAATTTAGATCATAAGGGATTACCATTAACGATTAAAGAGATTAAAACGGCATATGAACTTTTAGAAGGTAAAGTTCGAAAAACACCTTTAGTAAAATCATTTTATTTAACTTCAAAGTCGGACGGAGAAATTTATTTAAAACTTGAAAATATGCAATTAACGGGCTCATTCAAATTTCGAGGTGCATTTAATAAAATTTCTCATTTAACTGAGGAAGAAAGAAGTAAAGGAATTATCGCATGTTCAGCTGGTAATCATGCACAAGGTGTCGCTTTATCATCAAAGCTATTACATATTAAGAGTAAAATTATCATGCCTTCAACTGCACCAAAAGCAAAGGTTGAAGCAACAGAAGGTTACGGTTCAAATATCATTTTACATGGTGATACATTTGATGATGCGAAAGACTATTGTGCTAAAGTACGAGACGAAACTGGCGAAAGATTCATACATCCTTACGATGATATTTACATAATGGCTGGTCAAGGGACTATTGGTATTGAAATATTAGATGATCTCTGGGATGTTGATACAATAATTGTTCCAATTGGTGGTGGTGGCCTCATTTCGGGAATTGCAGTCGCTTTGAAATCATTTAACCCTTCAATAGACATAATTGGTGTTCAAGCGGAGAATGTACATGGCATGAAAGCGTCAATAGACGCCGGAGAAATAGTGAGTAATTATATCGCTCCAACTATAGCAGATGGTTGTTCTGTTAAGGTTCCTGGGAAATTAACTTATGAAATTGTAAAAGAATTAGTAACTGAAATAATTCTTGTAAGTGAAGATGAAATTGAAGTCGCAATGAAGGATTTACTACAGCGCGGTAAAGCAGTTGTGGAAGGTTCAGGTGCCCTAGCGACAGCCGCAATTTTATCAGGTAAAGCTTCAAAATACATAAAAGATAAAAAAGTAGTAGCAATCATATCGGGCGGTAATGTTGACCTAGAGAGAATTTCCAGTGTTTGTGAACATTTCTTTGGGAATGAAGTAAAGTGATTTTTTAAGAATGGGTGATCCTATTGTCGGAAAATAAATTAAGAAGAGAAATGGGATTTGTTGCAGCTTTAACTACTGTAATTGGTACTGTAATTGGTGGTGGAGTTTTCTTTAAAGCCACAGCTGTATATGGCGCAACTGGTTCTGCAAGCCTAGGTTTATTAGCTTGGATTATTGGAGGAATCATAACAATTTGTGCTGGTTTATCGGGTGCTGAGCTTGCCGCAGCAATACCAAAAACAGGAGGGATGGTTGCCTATTTAAAACACACATATGGAGATCTGACAGCCTATTTACTTGGATGGGCTCAAACAATCATCTATTTTCCAGCTAATATTGCTGCGCTTTCAATCATATTTGGAACACAGGCAGTTTCCATTTTTGGGGTCCCTGCCAATTCTAATCAATTCACTGTAACGATTATTGCTGTCGTTACTGCAATTTTTATCACGTTGATGAATTTCTTAGGAGCAAAAACTGCTGGTAGCATTCAATCACTTTTTACGATTTGTAAACTAATACCTTTGGCGATTTTAATCATATTTGGATTATTACATGATGGAAATGTAACTTTTCAGCTTTTTCCAATTGAAGTAGGAAGTGATCGAAGTTTTTTGCCAGCACTTGGTTCAGCTTTACTTGCTACGATGTTTGCATATGACGGTTGGATACTCGTTGGAAATATTGCCGGCGAAATGAAAAATCCTAAAAATGATTTGCCAAAAGCAATCGTATTCGGTTTAGCAGCTGTAATGGCGGTGTATCTTTTGATTAACATATCATTTTTATTTGTATTAACCGCAGCGCAATTAGCTGGTACATCTACACCAGCAACTGAAGTTTCGAAAGTTTTATTCGGTAATTTTGGGGGAAAACTCGTCTCGATCGGAATTTTGATTTCAGTATTTGGTACAATTAATGGCTATACAATGACAGGTATGAGGGTTCCATATGTAATGGCTAGAGAACAAAAACTTCCTTTTAGTAGTTGGTTTGGTAAGTTATCTAAAACTGGAGTTCCATATAATGCTGGTCTATTTATCCTAATAGTTGCCATATTTATGATGTTTATAGGTGGATTTGACTTATTAACGGATATGTTAGTATTTGTCATCTGGATCTTCTATACATTAACATTTATTGCGGTTTATATTTTACGAAAACGGGAACCGGACCTGAAAAGGCCGTATAGGGTACCTTTTTTACCTTTAGTTCTTACAATCGCAATTATTGGGGGAATCTTTATCGTCGTAAATACACTTATGACGCAAACTATTTTAGCATTTTGGGGAATTGGTTTAACGTTAATCGGACTTCCTGTATATTACATGTTACGGAAAAAACATGTTGTAGTAGATGATTGAAATAAGAGGCTGCCTTAAAAATCAGAATAACTGACACAGAGGCGCCTCTTTTTTTAAAAAATATTGGGTTTTAAAATGAATAGTTGGGTATCAAATAGGATTTTTATACGATTTAGTATGCGTTAGAGCAAATATCGTAGTTTTCCATTTCAATGTGTCAGCTATTGTACAATTAATGGCTCTTAATACCCTTACTAGTATAGGTAATTATTTTCTTTAATTGCGATTTCCTTGGATTTAATTGCAGATTTGTAAATTTTAATTGCAGTTTTCAATTTTTAATTGCAGTTTTCAATTTTTAATTGCAGATTTGCTAATTTTATTTGCACTCCACTCTTCTTTTCTACCTTTAATCCTATAAAAAAGAGGGTGTCCAAAATAAAATGTAATACTTTTGACACCTACTTTTAGACTGCTCATTTGAATTTATATCTGTTTGCCTATTTCAGGAAAATTGTTTTCGTTCGAATGATTTATTGTAAAATTCAAAAAATTATAAGATGTAATGACTCCAACCAATAGAAACAAACTGGCAATGATTGGTGGTAATAGATGATAAAAATCTGTATAACCAATCATAAAATGGACTGCAAACGCAGTTATAAACGCGGGTAAGCTTCCGAACAATAATGTCCACCAGATCCAATTTTGATTTTGTCAGAACCCCCATAATGAAA
This sequence comes from Bacillus sp. AFS001701, assembly GCF_002559405.1. Classification (GTDB taxonomy): domain Bacteria; phylum Bacillota; class Bacilli; order Bacillales; family Bacillaceae_G; genus Gottfriedia. The sequence continues at coordinate 10,726 of NZ_NTZO01000262.1, forward strand.
TCATGAGTACTAGTAATCCGACACTTACTAACCCACCTCCAAAACCGGCACGATCATGTGAGATAACAGGTATTAAGTGTTGATTAAATGCATTCAATTGTGAGGGGGTTATACATAAATAATTTAAATCTGTTTTAACAAAGGTAGTAGTGACACCCACAAAGGAAATAATACATCCTCCGATTAGAATCGAAAATCCTAGTATAATAAAAAATAATTGACCTATTAAACTAAGCTTCCAAACGCTGTTATTTGTTAAATTTTCTGATTCTGGACTTCTATTTATTCCTCTTGTTTTAAAGAAACCAATTAAGAATGGTATTAATAAAACAACCCAAAACAAAGCGTGTAACCAGTCAAAGTACCCATAACCTATAAATAAGAATATTGCTAAAAAACCTACGAATGCACTTGTGTCTGTTGCTTTCTTTGACCAATGATAATGATGTTTAATTCCATTTCTGGCTAATGACATGAACAATATTCCACCTGACATAATCGTCCCAGAAAGTGTCATCCGATCATGTGACATAAAGGGAAGAATTCGATCATTAAATTGTAAAATTAATTGACGATCAATCGTTAAAAAGTGCTCATCATATGGAAGGACAATGGTAGTTAAACTAATAAATAGAGCAAGTAATCCGGCAATAAACATGAAAAGACCAAATAAAAAGTACCAAATCCATCCGTCACTTAAATTAGTCGCCGCTTTTTTTCTTCTATACTTTATCGCTTCATTGATCCGTTTCGGTAAACCAGGTCCACTGATTACATATCCATGAGTCAAAAATACTAATGATGTGCCAGTATCGATTAATTCAATCGCATCAATCGGTTCAACCACACCGCCTTTTGTAAAAATTGGTTTCTCAAACTGATTTGATTTTAACTTTTGAATGGAATTTATTAAATTATTTTTTTGCTCTAAATCAGTAGTATTTGAAAGTTCTTCAATCAATATTGAGTCGAATGAATTATTTTCTTGTTTAAGTAAAACATCTATTTCATTTGGACAAATTGATAGACAAATAGGTTTAGTAGAAGCCCAATTATTTTCTACTAAATCCTTAGCCAAATCAAGCTCTAAGATGAAAAAATCAACAAAATCAGAAAGCCTTGATTCAATCAGTTTAAATTCATCAAAACTCCCAACTATTCTAGCAAAAATAGGAACCTCTTATGTATTTTTGAAAGCTTATGAACGGTTTGATCTACGGTTAATACTTTATTTTCCTCTGTTCCGATTATTTGGTTATGTTTTAAATCAATGAGAGGACTTTTGCTTGTATAGGTATCGTTTATAGAAATAGGTCCAATTTCAATCACACCAAATCCTAAATTCATAAAAGCATTTGTGCCAGATAGATAGGGGTCAATCTTAGAGGCCAATCCAATTTGATTTTTAAGTTTCAAATGATGAATCTCGTTTTCTAGTGAACTGTCAGTGTTTAAATGACCGAGAAATTCAATTAGATTCGGACCAAATGGCAGAGTTGAGATCTTATTTATGCTACTATGAATGAATTCTCTTGAAACGTTAGAAGGAAGCTTTGAGAGTATTGGTTTAAAAATTGTATGATAAGACCAATCAGGCATAGCATAACCTCATTTTTTTCAGATTACTTCTAGTTTACTTTGACAAATATAAAATGAAAACACTTTCTTTCAAAATTGTGAATTGATTCACAACGCATTGGAATTTTTGTATAAATATGGTATAAATAAAAAGAGTTATCTACTTTCAAAATTAGTAAGACAAGTAAGGAAAAGGTTGTATAGAAAGGCGTATATGTGATTACAATGGTAAATATGCAAAAAGTGATAGTCATCGTTGGGCCTACAGCAGTAGGGAAAACAAAGCTAAGTATTGAACTTGCAAAAGCTGTTGATGGAGAAATCATTAATGGTGATGCAACACAGGTTTATAAAGAATTAAATATTGGAGCTGCTAAAATTACAAAAGAAGAAATGGAAGGAATTCCGCATCATTTAATTGATTTCCTTGATCCAAAAGATTCTTTTACAGTAGCTGATTTTCAGACTTTAGCTAGAGAAAAAATTAAAGAAATAGCTAATCGAGGTAAAATTCCAATTATTGTTGGTGGTACTGGATTATATATCCAAAGTGTATTAACTAATTATGAATTTGCTGAGCAAGAAGGTGATGAGTTTTTAAGAAACCAATTAGAGGGTTTTGCGGTGGCCTTTGGGAATAAAGCATTACATGATCAATTAAAAGAAATTGATCCAGAAAGTGCAAAGCAAATACATATGAATAATGTTAGAAGAGTAATCCGTGCAATTGAAGTTTTCAAACTAACGGGACAAAAATTTTCAGAGACGGCGTTTAAAAAAGAACCAGAGTATTTATATGATGCAGAAATAATCGGATTATCAATGGATCGAGAGCTACTATACAATCGAATTAATTTACGAGTTGATCTAATGTTGGAAGAAGGACTAGTAGATGAAGCAAAAATGCTCTACGACAAAGGTATTCGAAATTGTCAATCTGTGCAAGCGATTGGCTATAAAGAGCTTTACGAATATTTTGATGGAATCTTAACAAAAGAGGAAGCAATCGATCTAATTAAACAAAGCTCAAGAAGGTATGCAAAAAGGCAAATGACGTGGTTTAGAAATAAAATGAACATCCATTGGTTTGATATGGATGGACATAATTTTGATATAAAAAAACTGGAAATTTTAGCTATACTTGAAGGAAAGGGCTATTTCATCTCGAATAAATATATGTAGAGGTAGAAGAGGAGGAAAAGGACATGAAAACATCAATCAACATTCAAGATCAGTTCTTAAACCAATTACGTAAAGACAATCTAGCGGTTACAGTATTTTTACTAAATGGATTTCAAATCAAAGGTAAAGTAAAAAGCTTTGATAACTTTACGGTATTGTTAGATGTTGAAGGTAAGCAACAATTAATATATAAACATGCAATTTCAACGTTTGTACCATCTAAAAATGTACAAATTGAAATGTAAAATAAATTGAAAAAGAGCATTGATCTTATGGTCAATGTTCTTTTTTAATTATGTTAGATAAATTTTTAATGATAATTATGTTATGTAAACTAAAAGGAGGAATCAAATGTATGTCCCAAAAGAATTTAAAGAAACAGATTTAAATCAATTAATTGCGGAAATGAAGAAAAATAGCTTCGGAATATTATTATCGAATAATGAAGAGGCAAAAATAGAAGCAACTCATCTACCATTTATCATACAAGAAGCCAAAGAGAATTTAATGATCATTACACATTTAGCTAAGCCAAATCCTCAATGGAAAACGATGAACGGAAAAGAATGTTTAATCATCTTTCCAGGGCCACATGCATACGTTTCTGCTTCATGGTATGAAGAAAAAAATACAGTTTCAACTTGGAACTATACGGCAATCCATGCTTATGGAAAAGTAACAACAATTGAAAATAAGGATGAAATGAGACAAATCGTTTTAAAAACGACCGATTATTTTGAAAAAGGGCAATCAAAACCTTGGAAATACGAAGATCACACAGATTATGTTGAAAAATTACTTTCAGGCATTGTATGTTTAAAAATTGAAGTAACAGAGTTAATCGGTAAAAAGAAATTAAGTCAAAATCATTCGATTGAGAGAAGAGAAAAAGTGATTTCAGCTTTACAAAATGAAGAAAAATATTCTTCGAAAGAAATCGCAGAACTTATGAAAGCAAAACTAAATACAAGTTCTTAAAAATAAGTTATCTACAATGAATAAGGAGGGAGTTATGATGATCAAAATCATAACTCCTTTTTATTTGGGCATTCATTTTCTTGAAAAAATTGAAAGTATCGTTTTAAAGAAACTGAGGTCTTTAATCCAACTAAATGCTGAATATCTTCCACTAATAATCCCTCTTTTATTTTCCGTAGAATAAAAGTGTTTCTTAAATGTTGTGAGCAAAGTCCTTTTCTAAGCCCAGCTCTTTTAACTTCCAACCTAAGCATTTTTTGAAATGCAATTTCAGTTAATGCTTTCGGTGAATCTGTATCGTATACCCAATGGAATGTCATGCGGTTAAAATCAAATGCAACAAAGAGCGGATGAGTTGAATGATAGTGGGGTCTTACGGGCTCGGGTATCGTGACAAAATAATTATATAATAGTACTCGGTCTTCTTTTGTGAGAATAATTGTTCTTTTAGTACCTTCCTTGCTATGGACAACAAGTTCATTTAAAGCGAAGTTAATGTCTCTCATTTGTAAATCAATTAATTCCTTTAAAGTCAGTCCATAATACAGCATAAAACGGATCATAATTTCGTTACGATCCATTAAAAATGATCTAGCTTTTAATTGCTTTTCAGACAAATCTGTCGTGGATTGAACGATTGAGAGTAATTTTTTTTCTTCTTCTTCTGAGATAAAATCGTCCGTTGAAAGGGCGCGTGAAGGTCCTGCTAAATAGTTAGTGAATGGAATGAAATTCTCGATAGAAGAATTATTAGAATGTAAAAATTTATAAAATTGATTAAGTACGACATAAATTCGATGCATCGTTTTCTCATTATATCCACGTTCAGAAGTTAAAAAATAGAAATACTCATTAAAATTTTGAACTTGTAATGTACTAAAACTTAAATTTACTTTTTTAAAGTAACGGAAACATTCTTCTAAATCATAGCAATAACGCTTAATAGTAGATTCTTTTCTTCCTTTACTATTTAAGTGAGAGGCAAATTGCAAGATGACATCAGGTAAAGTAGCAGTCGTTAAGTTTGGGATCGTCAAATTTATCAACTCTTCTCTTTTTCTCTCATTATATCAAATAAGTTAATAGAATTTAGTAAAATTTAGCAATCTTATCCATTTAACAGATAGTCTGGAGAATAAAAGTTTTGAAATTAATTGTTCGTACATATAATAATAAAAAACTTATTTAGTAAAATACTTTCAAAAGCGCATTAAACGAACTGTAATGTGATTTCTCGTGGAGTGCTTACTTATAGATACTAAAAAAATGTTCGACAGAATAAGAGAGGTGTCATGTTTGGAGCAGCCAATTCGTTTAAAAGATAACGGCCAAATAAATGTTGTACTTAATACAGTGAAAAGGGGAGAGGTTTCTCCAAATCCAAGTATCGAAACAGTGAAACAGCCTAAACATGAGTTATTAATTGAAATAGAAGATCAATTAAGACATTTAATTGGCATGGAAGAAATAAAAAAAATGATTCATGAAATTTATGCTTGGATATTTATTAATAAAAAAAGAGAAGAATTAAACTTAAAAGCCGAAAAACAAGTATTGCATATGTTGTTTAAAGGGAATCCAGGAACTGGAAAAACGACTGTTGCTAGGATTATTGGTCAATTATTTTTGAAAATGGGTGTATTGTCCAAAGGCCACTTAATTGAAGCAGAAAGAGCTGATTTAGTCGGAGAATACATTGGACACACTGCTCAAAAAACTAGAGATTTAGTAAAAAAAGCAAATGGTGGGATTCTTTTTATTGATGAGGCTTACTCACTTGGCCGTGGTGGGGAAAAAGATTTCGGAAAAGAAGCGATTGATACACTTGTTAAACATATGGAAGATAAACATGGCGACTTTGTACTGATATTAGCCGGCTATTCTTCCGAAATGGATTATTTCTTAAGTTTGAATCCTGGACTAAAATCAAGATTTCCATTCATTTTAGAATTCCAGGATTATTCAGTAAAGGAGCTTCTAGATATATCAAAAAAAATGTTTGTTGACCGAGAATATATACTATCTCGGGAAGCGGAATACCGATTAAGAGATTTTATCCAAAAGGCAAAACTTGAAAATCGTGCTCATTTTAGCAATGGGCGATTTGTCCGTAATATTGTTGAAAAATCCATTAGGACACAAGCAACAAGATTAGTATCTGAGACCGAGTTTAATCGAGAAATATTAATGAGAATTGAAGAAAAAGACCTGTTTACTTCAGATAAAATCGATTCAATTAATTGAGCGATTACCTATTTTATCTGGTGCTTTCTACCCCACCAACCTTTAGCGTTAAAATAAATTGAAATAATGACCCCGATCAAAATGTTGAGGACAATACAATATAAATAACCATATTTCCATTTTAACTCAGGCATATTTACAAAATTCATGCCATAAAATCCTGCGATAAAAGACATCGGTAAAAAAATGGCACTTATGAGTGTTAAAGTTTTCATAATATCATTTGTCCGGTCAGATTTTAAGGACATTTGCAGCTCTATAATGCCTCCCATACTTTCTTTAAAATTATCAAGGGCATTAATAATACGCTCATAGTTCTCTTTCAATTCATTAAAATAAAAACCTGCGTCCTGACTTAAGAAAGGAAAATCTGCTTCTACAATTTGGATAATGACATTTACTTGCGGTTCTACAAGCTGTCTTAAATCTTGAAGTTGAACTTTCCAATTGAAAATTTTCTGATCTAAATCCTTTCGAAATGGGTCATTAAATAAGTCTCGTTCAATTTCTTCAATCTCATTTGCAAACCGATCAATCGAGATAAGGAACTTCTCAATAACTTCATGGAAAATTTGATATAAAACATGACCAGCATGGTCCACTTTTATATAATTTTGACTGAATTCCTGAGTTACATATTTGAATAGATCTATTTCATGATCTTCTATATATGAAATAATTAAATTACTGCAAACTAGAATGTTTATTTTTGTTGGTTTAAATAACTTAGTTAAGGCATATAAGGAAAGGATTGCCTCGTTTTTAAAGACATTTATTCTAAGCTTATGATCACTATGTAGAAGTTTCTTTTTTGCTAAAGAATGAATATCCAAACTTTCAATAATCGTAGTTAACTCATTTAAGGATTTATTATTGAAGTGATACCAAAGAATTTCATCTTTAGTTGGAAGCAAAAATTCATCAATTGTTTCGACTGAATGATTTGTAATATTATATCTCTTCAAATGAAATTCCTCCTTTAAATAAATTTCTAAAATAGTGTTGGCAAGTATAGGTAAATTATGTGAAGATAACAAACGCATTTTTGGGTTTGTTTTTTCGTGGTAATGAAAGATGAGACGAATAAGGATGTTTGTTGGAAAGAAGCGAAAGAGCCGAGGGAGAATATATCACCTATTTGTCTTACAATATAAAAAAACAAACCATCATTTTA
>NZ_NTZO01000263.1 GCF_002559405.1 Bacillus sp. AFS001701
AAATGAATTAAAAAATGAATTTGAACGTAGGTGCAATCGTTAACAGCCAGTAGATAAATTGGAAATGACAATTGCTTGGTTAAGATAAAGAGCACAATTAAAAAGGCTAATCTATAAGGTAGCAATTATCTTTTAGATTAGACTTTTTAGAATAAATAATTTCATCGTAAAATGATTCTCAAAAGAAATAAGGCCCGTATAATTAAACAGCCCTTATATTCTACCACTAGTTACATGTATCAAACTTGTTAGATAAATTTGTTTATTTGCCTTTAAATCATACCTTCGTTTTGTTAAAAATGAATTTGTTTGTTTTTACTTCGGACTTCAGAAAAATGGTACATCAAATTACAAAAAATGGAAAAATTATACAATGTATGAACCCCTTGAGGATTTGAAATTTGCTTTTAAGAATTAGAAAAAAGCCAAGATATATTGGAGAAAAAATGTGAAAAAGAAATTTTTTATTTCATTTCTTATTGTAAGTATGCTTTTAGGTGGTTGCTCTAACTATAAAGAATTAAATCAAGTATCGATTGTGGTTGCAATGGGCGTTGATTACTTCCCTAAAGAAAAAAAATATCATGTAATCACACAAATTTTTAATCCTAGTGCAATTGCAACTGCAACACAGTCAGGTTCTGAAGGTGTTCCAGTAATTGCGTTAGATGAAAAAGGTAAGACCATTTCAGAAGCTGTACGAAATGTGTCTAAGAAAGGATCTCGACAAAATATATATTCTCATGTTGCTCTTGTCATAATAGGCGAAACATTAGCAAAAGAAAAATCATTGAATAATATTTTCGATGTATTTGAAAGAGATTCTAAAATTCGTGTAAATATTCCAGTTATTATTGCAAGAAATAAAAGCGTTGATGAAATAATGAATAACATAGCAGCACTTGATAAAATATCTGCTAAATCAATTGTAGGTAAAATTAAAAATACATCAGCCCTTTTAGGTGAAAATCAAGAAACATTAATGCGTCAGGCAATTTCTGCAATTTCAAGTAGTGGAAGGGAACCAGTAATAAATGGCGTGAGCTTAGAAAATGAAAGCCATACATCACAAACACTTGAAAATGCTAATAAAGTCAATTCTAGTTTTGATAGGATAAATGGCACAGGGATTTTTAGAGATGGAAAATTAGTTGGTTGGTTAGATGGACCACCTGCAAAATCAATACAAATTATTGATAATCTGATCAACGAAATGAATGTAGAAATACCATGTAATAAAAAAGAATATGATTCGATGGA
>NZ_NTZO01000264.1 GCF_002559405.1 Bacillus sp. AFS001701
TGTTTCAACTAAATTCAAGAAAAACTACCCCCTTTAAATATAAAGATTTAAAATATTCTAAATATATTATATTGCTAGAAAACAATTCTGACAAGTGAGAAAACTAGCACTTTTTAGACTTCTGATTTTTTAACAAACCAAAAAAAGAGTAGTTTCCTACTCTTTTTTAAAATAATAAACTCATAAATTCTACTTTCGTTACATTACCAAAATAATGGGTAAAATTAATTTCATTTAGCTTATTTTCAATCTCTTGTTGATCAAATTTACTACCAATCAGAAGCTGTTCTATATCAGATACATCCCCTACCCCAAAGAAGTCACCATAAATTTTAACATTCTCAATGATTCCTTTGTTTACATCTAAACGAAGATCAATCGAGCCAGCTGTAAATCTTTTACTTTGTTGAATATTGCATTTAGGAGATTTTCCAAAATTCCAATCCCAATTTCGGTATCTACTCTCAGCAAGTTCTTTGATATTTTTTATATCCTCATCTGTCCATTCGTATCGTTCTATTCTTCCATGTTCTTTAAAAATAGATTGTAAAATTAAATCTTTAAATTCTAGGATTGTTAAATCATTTTTTAAAAATTCCTTAATGTTTGCCACTCTACTTCGGACTGATTTAATTCCTTTAGATTGGATTTTTTCTAGCTTTACGTTTAATGCATTTACAACTTCATCTATATCACTATCAAACAACAATGTACCGTGGCTAAACATTCTACCTTTAGTAGAAAATTGTGCATTACCTGAGATTTTTCTACCTTCTGCTAAGATATCATTTCTTCCACTAAGCTCAGCATTCACACCGAGTTCTTTTAATGCCTCGATCACTGGCTCAGTAAACTTTCTAAAATTATGAAAGCTGTCACCATCATCTTTTGTAATAAAACTAAAGTTAAGATTCCCTAAATCATGATATACTGCTCCACCGCCAGATAATCTTCGAACTACATGGATATTATGATCATTTACATATGAAGCATTAATCTCCTCAGCAGTATTTTGATTTTTACCAATAATGATTGATGGCTCATTAATATAAAATAAAAAGTATGTATTTTCAGGATCTAGATTTTTTAGCGCATATTCTTCCATCGCTAAATTTAATGTTGGATCCGTTATTCCCCTATTATCTAAAAATAGCATATGTATCCTCCTATATCTTTGATTTCCATTCAAAACCTGTATAAGCTAAACGAACAAGTCCATTATAATACTTTTGGGCTTCACTTATTAAATCTTTTGTATTTCCTCTATGAGGAAGATGTGATAATAATAATTCTTTTACATTCGCCTCAGTTGCAATTGTTGCAGCATCTTTGCTGCTCATATGCCCCACTTTAGCTCCATCTTGGTTTTCATACATATTACAATCACTTATAAGCAAATCAGCGTTGGAAGAAAACGGAATGAAGTCTTCCGTATAGCTTGAATCAGCTGTATAGACTACTGAGTGGGTTGCTGTTTCAATTCGCATGGCAAAACAATCTACAGGATGAACTGTCTTAATAAATCGAATAGTAAATGGACCTAGGTCGAGAGCTTCATTTGGATGATATTCATATCCTTTTGTTGCTTCTTTATATGTTAACGAATTAAATTTTACATTATCAAATTTATGTCCGTATATAGGTAAAGCAAACTTATCCTTTCCAGCATTTACAAGTTTGAAGTATTGTAGTACCCCTATATCTGCAATATGGTCATGATGATAGTGTGACAGGATTACAGCATTTAAGCAATTAGGATCTATGTAATTTTGTAATGTAGCTAATGCACCAGAACCACAATCAACCAATAGATTAAAATTTTTTGATTTAAATAAATAGCATGAAGTTGCTTCACCTTTACCTGGATAGCCGCCCCAATAACCAATAACGGTTACTTTCATAAAACAAACACACTCCTTTATACTTATTATTTCTATGAAAATTTAAATTTATAAGCTTGTCCTTACTGTTTAATCAAAATAGGCGTTTAGATTATTTTTTAAAAATTGTACTAATACAGATTGACACAAAGTAAGTTGTAGTAATACAATACTAATAAGTTCACTAAAGGAGAGGGTAACATGCTTGTAAAAATGTCCGAATTTTTAAAACTATTACCAAAGAAAATATGTAAACACTGTAATTCGACGATTGAAGAACAACATGATTGCTACAGTAACACTTGTTCAAATTGCTTAAAAGATAGTTTTTAAGTGAAGTCTTTTAGGATCAGCAATTTTCTTAACGAAATGATTAAACATATTTATTAGTACAGAGACATAATAAAAAGAGCAACCTAAAAGTATCAATCCACTTTTTTGGTTGCTCTATTATTTACTAGTTGTTTTAAAAAGCCTTAATAGCTTCGAACAGCTTGATTTTCATGTGAGAACAAGTATTCAATTGTATCTGAAACTGCTTTTTCACCTTGATCTATGCAGTCTGGTAAGCCGGACCCATAAAATGAGCAACCGATTACCGATACACCAGGCATTTCTTTTTGTAAATATTGTTCCATGTTTTTCGTACGCTCTTTATGATTAATCGTATATTGAGGCATAGCATCTTTCCATCTTGAAACAATATAAAACTCTGGTTTTTCAGTTATATCCATCGTTTTTCTTAAATCTTCTAAAACAATTTCAACAAGTTCTTCATCCGTTTTATCGACTATTTCCTTATTGTAAGGTCGTCCAACGTAACAACGTAAAAGAACTTTACCTTTTGGACATGCATGTGCCCATTTTTTATGAGTCCAAGTACACGCTGTTATATTAAAGTCATTATTGCGTGAAACAACAAAGCCTGTACCATTTATATCCTTCTTAATTGCATGCTCTGGAAATGCAAGTGCAACATTCGCAACTGATGTAGAAGGAACTTTTTTGAAAGGCTCAAATACAGGTTTATTATTAAATAGTTGTGGAATAAAATGATGAGGTACAGTAACGATAATTGAATCTGATTCTATCTTTTCATTATTGCTAAGCAAAATCTCATATTTTTTTCCATTTTTATTTATATTAACTACTTGTACACCTTTTAAAACTTCCTCTTGGTCTAACTCTTCTTCAATTCGTTCAACAATTGTTTGAAGACCTGTACTTACAGTCTGGAAAATTCCTTTTCTCGGACCTTTTGATTTCTTCACAGGCATCTCTTTTTTCATTCCTAGAACAATACTTTGATGTTTTTGTTCAATTTGGAAAAATTGAGGGAACGTTGCCATTAAACTCATTTGGTCAATGTCGCCTGAATAAATACCTGATAAAAGGGGTTCAATTAGATTCTCAACTACTTCATTACCTAGTCTTCTTCTAAAAAATTTACCTAGTGACATATCCCCTTGGACATGTGTTTTTGGTAAAACAAAGTCTAAACCTGCACGAATTTTTCCTGCAGGTGAAAATAGACCTGAAAAAATAAAAGGCTTGATTTGTGTTGGAATCCCCATGTTTGAACCTTCTGGCATACCATGTAATTTATTATGGGCTAATACATATGATTTACCAGCAGAGTTAAATACGATTTGATCTTGGATCCCTAAGTTTTCAGCTAATCGATATGCACTCTTTTTTCTTGCCAAAAATGAGTCAGGGCCACGTTCAATAACAAATCCATCTTTTCTAATTGTTTGGATTTTTCCTCCAAGCCTTAATGAACCTTCAATTAATTGAATATCAATTGGAAGATTATTTTTTAATTTTTCTTGTTTTAAATAGTAGGCAGATGTCAATCCAGTAATACCGCCACCAATAATGACAACCTTCTTATTCACTTCTTTACCTCCTATTACAAAACCATATTATTGTTCGTTTAATTTTCTTAATACAACCGTACTAAGCCCACTAATAAATAATGGATCCGTATTAGGCATAGGTGGACGAACATATGCTTTTTGAATTTCATCCGTTACTAGTTTACATTCTATATCATTATCATATAGTACTTCTAAATGCTCACTTACAAATCCTAATGGTAAGTATACGTAAGTTTCAAAATCATAATTTTCATCCAACTCACGTGTTAAATCTTGTACATCAGGTCCAAGCCAAGGGTCTGGTGTATTACCAGCACTTTGCCATCCTAGAAAATAATGACGAATATCAGATTGCTGAACGACTAACTCGGCAGTTTCCTTAAGTTGCGCTGGGTATGGATCTCCAAAGTTAAGAATTTTTTCAGGTAAACTATGTGCTGAAAAAATAAACGCCGTTTTTACACGTTGCTCTTCATTCATTGGTTCAAGAATTGCTTCTACTTCACGAACCCAATATTGAATAAATCGTTCTTCTTTATACCAATCATCTACATGGATAATTTTTGGCCCGTGTATTTTTTCTGAATGATTTGTAGCACGTTCGTTATATGACTTTACACTAAACGTAGAATAATGTGGTGCAAGCACGATACTAACTGCTTTTGTTATTCCATCTTTTTTCATTTCATCTACAGCATCTTCAATGAATGGTTCAATATGCTTCAGTCCAATGTACATTTTGAATTCTACTTTGTCTTGGATCTTATTTAAATCTTCTTCTAATGCTTTTGCTTGTTCAATTGTTATTTTTGCTAAAGGAGAGATTCCTCCAATTGCACGATATCGTTCAGTTAGTTCTTCTAGCGCTTCTTGTGAAGGCTTTCTACCTCTACGAATATCTGTATAATAACGCTCAATATCTGATTCCTTATATGGCGTGCCGTAAGCCATAACTAATAAACCGATTTTTTCTTTCATGTCATCACCATAGTCCTTTTATATTAAGCTTTAACCCTTGATGAATACTCATGTACAAAACTTGTTAATCGTTTAAGAGTATCAGGATTTACTTCAGGGAATACCCCATGACCTAAGTTGAAAATATGACTTGGATTTGCCATACCCTCATCTAATATTTCCTTCGCACGTTTCTCAATTACTTCCCATGGTGCTAATAAAAACGCAGGATCTAAATTACCTTGAAGTGTTTTTGTAATCCCTAAAGAGCGAGCTTCAGTAATAGAAGTTCTCCAATCAAGCCCAATTACATCTACAGGCAGTTCATTCCATTCATGAATTAAATGGCTTGCTCCAATTCCGAACATAGTAGTTGGAATATGATCTGCTTTAAGTGCTGTAAAAATCTTTTCCATGCATGGTTTAATATAAATGCGATAATCATTAGCATTCAAAGCACCAACCCATGAATCAAATAATTGAATTGCACTTGCCCCTGCTTTAACTTGTGCTTTTACGTATTTGATCGTCATGTCTGCTAAATGATCCATTAAAGCAAACCAGGCTTCTGGCTCAGCGTACATAAATGATTTTGTTTTATTATAGTTTCTAGAAGGTCTACCTTCGATCATATAGCTAGCAACTGTAAATGGTGCACCTGCAAATCCAATTAATGGAACCGAAAGAACCTCTGTTGTTAATAATTTAATCGTCTCATAGATATAAGGTAGTTGCTCTTCTGGATGAATATCAGTTAACTTTTTTACATCTGCTAAAGAACGAATAGGATTGCTTATTACCGGTCCTACTCCTGATTGAATTTCTACGTCTACTCCAATTGCAGGAAGTGGAGACATGATATCTTTATATAAAATAGCTGCATCAACATTATATTGGTCCACTGGTAGCGCTGTTACGTAAGCGCATAATTCAGGTTGATGAGTAATTTCAAATAAAGAATATTTTTCTTTTATTTTTCGGTATTCTGGCTGAGAACGCCCTGCTTGTCTCATATACCAAACTGGTGTATGCGTTACTTCTTCTCCTCTAATCGCTTTAAGAAATGTATCGTTAAAATCTTTTTTCATCCTTCAAAGTCTCCCTTTCACTTTTCCAAACTCTACTATTAAATATACTGATTGAACCATTAATTGTATAGAAAACTCGAATTTTGACACATAATGTTCACTGATTTTACAATTTTTCTCAATTAATAGGCCTATTTTACTACCAGACTTTTCCCATTAAAAATTATATCAAAATATGTCTAAAATATCGAATTAATAATCTTTATTTATTAATACTTTTTATAAAATAAAGGAGTTTTATAATTCTTTTTTTAATGTTCGATTAATGGTTATCTCATTGTTCAATCTTCTTAATCTATTTACTATTTTTCTTAAGAGATACAGTTTTTACGAACATAGTTTTAATAGGAAATAAAAAACTCCCCTTCAAATCATTTGATAAGAAGGAGAGCCTTAAAATGTCTATTCCTTATTTCTTATGTTGGGTTTGACAAGTTTAGACCTCTCACCTTCTTCTTTTGTTTGAGGATTGTACGGTACTATATAATAAGAAGGGACATTAAATACATTTACAAAGGAATCTTTGTACTCATCTAAACCAGTAACAGTATCTATTAATTTCTCTTTTCCATTTTTCACTCGATAGATTCGATATTGTTGTCTGTGGTCAGTTGGTGCATTCCAATTAATGACGACAGTGAACAATCCAAATGGAGAGAACGATACTTTTGATTGAACAATAGAAATAGGCTCTAAGTTTATCGGTGATTCTAAATCGTCTATATTTTTTGGCTTTTTAAATTTGGTAGATGGTTCTCTTCCTGCTTCACTTAAAATCTTTTTAAATAAAATAGTTGGATATGTACTACCATTTCTTAAAAAATGGTTTGAATCTGTTTTATCATATCCCATCCAAATTGCGCCTACTACGTCTGGTGTATAGCCTACAAACCAAGCATCTTTGTTTCCATTTGTTTGGCCAGGTATATTTGTAGATCCGGTTTTACCAGCTAAATCGCCATTAAAACTTCCTCTACTAGCTGTCCCTTCATTTACAACACCTTTAAGCATTTTTGTCATATACCAAGAGGTTTGTGATGAAAACACTTTATATTCCTTAATTTTCGCTTCAGCAACTAATTCATTGTTCCGATCATAAATTGCATTAATAACAAAAGGTTCTAATGAGTCTCCATCATGATCAAAGGCACTATATGCTTTTACTAGCTCTAATGGTGTTAAACCAATCTTAAGTCCTCCAAGCGCCATACTTAAACCTTGATCGGGAATATTCAAATCCATTTTTTCTAAATACTCTTTTGCATTATCAATCCCAATATCATTTAATAACCAGACTGCCGGCACATTTGCTGACTCTATTAATGCATTAAACATCGAAATCGTTTTCGTATAAACTCCATTATAATTCTTCGGTTTATAGTCTCCTAACGCACTCTGTTCATTTGGTAATAAAGAATACGGATTGTAGTTTCCCGTTTCAAGCGCTGGCGAATAGACAAGTAAAGGCTTCATTGTTGAACCAGGCTGTCTTTTCACGTTAATACGATTTAAACCTTGAAAATAGTAATTTCTACCCCCAATCGCTGCCTCTACACCGCCTGTTTCGGAGTTTATTAATACGAAGGCTCCTTCGGCATTTTGATCAGTTCCCGGAAAATAGTTTCCATTTTTAAAATATTTATAGGCGGTTAATTGTGTTTTTTTATGGATAGGAACGACAACTTTGTATCCACCATTTAAAAGTTGGTCATAAGAAATGCCATATTTCTCTTTTGCTTCTTTTATAACCATATCAATATATGTAGCATATCCGTTTTCAAATTTTTGTTCCGTAATATGTAATACTGATGGTTTACTTTTGGCATTCTGATACTCAGTTTCAGTTATATAATGCGTATCTAGCATTTTATAAAGAACAAGATTCCTACGCTCCAAAGATCGCTCTGGTTGTGTAACTGGATCATAATGTGATGGAGCTTTTAATAAGGCTGCTAACGAAGCACTTTCTTCAATGGTCAAATTTTTAACATCTTTCCCGAAATAATATTTTGCAGCTCCACCTATGCCATATACCCCGTGACCGAAATAAACCTGATTTAAATACATTTCTAGTATTTGATCTTTTGTATATTTTCTTTCTAGATTGATTGCTATAATTACTTCCTTTGTTTTTCTCATAAATGTTTTGTCGTTCGTCAAAAAAACATTCTTTGCAAGTTGTTGAGTAAGTGTACTCGCACCTTGTACTTTACTAAATGCTTTTATATCATTTACTATAGCCCGAAAGATTGATTGTGTATCAATTCCATGGTGCTTATAGAAACGTTCATCTTCAATTGAAACTACTGCTTGTTTAGTATAATCAGGTATATCACTAACTGAAACGATTTGATGATTTTCATTATATAGCTTTGATACAAAATTCCCCTCTAAATCTACCATTTCCGATGATGAATGGACGACTAACTTATCTTCATCTATAACATAATTACCTAAGAAAACGATTAGTAAAAATCCAACAAAGCTAATTAACAGGACACTTAACAGTCCTATTGCTAAATATCCCCACTTTTTCAATTATTTCACCTTCATTTCTCTTACCATATAACAAATAGTATATCCACTTATTCCC
Source organism: Bacillus sp. AFS001701 (assembly GCF_002559405.1). GTDB lineage: Bacteria > Bacillota > Bacilli > Bacillales > Bacillaceae_G > Gottfriedia. The sequence continues at coordinate 8,399 of NZ_NTZO01000264.1, forward strand.
ATGAATAAGTCATTATTTCCTTTTTTTCGATGTATATTTCCTTGGAAATACATTTTTCGTCATTTCTTAATTGAAGATAATTTTGAAGGATATCAATTACATTTCTTGAATAGGTTATATAGATAGTAAGTAGGAGGGTGAAATAATGTCAGATTTATTTTCTTTATTAGATTCATATTATCCGAAAATGGTATCTACTCGTAGATACCTACATGAAAATCCTGAGCTTTCATTTAAAGAATACGAGACAGCAAAATTCATTCAAAACTTTTATCAACAATTAAATATTCCATTCAAATCAAATGTCGGTGGCAATGGTGTTGTTGCTACAATTAATGGTCGTAACCCTGGAAAAACAATCGCTTTACGAGCTGATTTTGACGCATTACCTATTCAAGATGAGAAAAATGTTCCTTATTCCTCAAAAGTGCCTGGTGTTATGCATGCATGTGGTCATGATGGTCACACTGCTACACTATTATATTTAGCAAAAGCACTTCATGAGCAAAAAGATTCATGGGACGGTAAGGTTGTATTACTTCACCAACATGCAGAAGAATATGCACCAGGTGGAGCAATTTCTATGATTGCTGATGGCTGTTTAGACGGTGTTGATGAGGTTTATGGAACCCATTTGTGGGCAATTGAAGAATTAGGAACAATTGGTTATCGAAAAGGACCAATCATGGCTGCAGCTGATCGTTTTTCAATCACAATCCAAGGTCAAGGCGGTCATGGTGCAGAACCCCATCGAACAAAAGACAGTATTGTAATTGCTAGTCAACTTGTTATGGCACTTCAACAAGTTGTTAGTCGGGAAACAAATCCAATTGACACTGTAGTGTTATCGGTCGGAAGTTTCGAAGCAAAAAATGCTTTTAATGTAATCGCCGATCGAGCAACTTTAATAGGAACGGTTCGTACGTTCAAAAAGGAAACACAGGAAAAAGTAAAAAAACAAATAGCTAGAATCATTAAGGGAATTTGTCTAGCAAATGATGTTACATACGAATATAAGTACGATGATGGATATCCTCCAGTAGTAAATCATGAAAAAGAAACTGATTTATTAGTAAAAGTAGCCGAATCAGTTGATGAAGTTAGTCAATTAAAAGAAATGGACCCTAAAATGGGCGGAGAAGATTTCGCATACTACTTACAAAAAGTACCAGGAACATTCTTCTTCACAGGAGCTAAACCTCCTCACTTTACAGAAGCATACCCTCATCACCATCCGAAATTTGATTTTGACGAAAAAGCAATGCTAATCGCAGCAAAAACACTAGGGTCAGTGACTTTAACTTCATTAAAGCAATCACAAAAATTAGTTAAGCAAAAATAAAAAAAAGGAGAACTTTTAGTTCTCCTTTTTAGTATGTAACTCTTTAAATATAATCGTCCTTCTTCTTCATATACCTTAATCGATAAGCATTTTTAGCCGTTTCACCTAATTGTTCAAGAAGTTGATAATTTACATAAGCTCCAACCGGTGCTCCAATAATAGGGACTAATTGCAGAAGTTTTGCTAAATCGATATGATCTCGATATTCTAGTTGTAATTGCTCCCAATTGACTTGGGGATTTTCATCTACTTTATCTTCCCACTTTTCAATTACTTGAAATACTTTTTTCCGATGGCTGTCACTTGAAAAAGCAAGTTGAAAAATATACAGCATAAATTGTCGTTCAAGCTCATCTTTAGGTGAGTAACCATAAATTTTTGCTGCCTCAACTAAAAACCTAATTTTGATCCCTAGTAATAACGGAAAATCAGCAAGACCGAGTAATATTCCACCCGCTCCTGTACCCGCACCTTCTACAGCTGAAATCTTTTTGTACTCGTTTAACTTTTTATCTAAGATCAAATCTCTTTCTCTAAGTGTTAATGCTTCATACTCTTCACCACTGCCATTAAAAACAGTAGACCCTCCCATAAATAAAACCGTCATATTTTTAACTGTTTTTGTGAGCAAATCTTGGATTTGTTCTGGTAATAATGATTGAAGCTTTAACTGAACTTTTTTTGCAGAAGTTTGAAAAACATTTGAATCGGACATTACTTTTTGTTTCCATCTAGATAGTTCGTACTGAATACGAAGTTCATAAGAATCCATTTTGTCCACCCTTTACAATTTTTGTGGCTGACGTAACCTTTTATGCACATAAAATTTAATTAACCACATTGAAAATAAAGTATACACAACGATTGCAATAATAAAGTTTAAAATTGACAAGCCCTTTATTAAACCAATAATACTAAAAACAAGACTACATATTATTAGTAGTATATACAAAAGTGTCGAAATAGATTTTTTATTTTCTTCATTTGTATAAGGATAAATTTTCCACAATAAATGATAGTTGTACTGTTTTAAAATAGACATATTCTGTAGAGAAATTAAGTAAAGAAATAAAATGCCAATCAATATTTTTCCAATCGTAGTTGGCACCAAGTAAACTACAAACCCACCTACGAAAAGTTGTCTTAAAAACATACTTAAATAGTTACCATTTCGGATAAATGTACGGACTAGTAAATAATTCGCAGCATTTCTCATTTTAATTTTATTAATGATTGGATCGGCCCATTTTCTTCGCTTTACTTGTTGTTGAATAGACGGCACATCAGTAAACATATTCGCAAATCGATAAAAAGTCGCTAATCTTGAAGTATCAAGTTTAACATTTCTTTCCCATTGTACTCTTTTATTTTTACTACCTATTTGAATAGAAAATACATACACAGCTAAAATTACGATCATTATTACAAGGAAAAAACTGCTCCATTTACTTAATAAACCATAAATAAATAAGAAATTACCTAGCAACCTTAAACAATAATCAAAAGCTCGATTTAAAACACCACTATTTGTAAGGTGCAAGTATGAAACAAAGAGATTGTATCCTTTTAATAAGAAAATTATTACCATAAAGACGATAAAACTTTTTGTTTGTCCTAGCGAAAATTTCTTATAAATTGGATAAATCACACCTAACATCATTAACATTAAATAAACTTGAACGATGTACGTAATAAAAAAGGAACGGACAAAGTAGCTTTTCATCTTTTTTTCTAAAGGTAGTAAATAATGCAAATCAGGTCCTTTAAAAAAAGTAGTTACATGACCTGTTATAACAAGAAAACTAAATAGAATAGCGATTAGTAAAATAGCCGGAAAGTCTGAAGAAATTGTTTTTAGCATCTGTTGATAATAGTATGCTCCTCCTCCAAATCCAAAAACAATTACAAATTTTATATGATCATTAAAAATATAACGACCATATTTACTCATTTCTTTTATGAAACTCCTATACCGTGCTAACCATAATTTTTTTATCGTACTCATATTTCTTTTTCCTTCGTTGCAAAAATATAAATTTCATCTAAAGAAGCATTTGGCATATTATATTGAGTTTGCAATTCGTTTAATGTACCTTTTGCAATAATGACTCCTTCATGCAAAATAATAAATGAATCACAATAAATTTGAGCAGTCGATAAAATATGAGTAGACATTAATATGCCTGCTCCTTTTTCTTTTTCATTGTTCAAAATCTCAAGTAAATCATTTATCGCGATTGGATCTAGTCCTAAAAAAGGTTCATCTATTATGTATAACTGCGGTTGGACTATAAGGGCACAAATGATCATTACTTTTTGTTTCATCCCTTTAGAAAATGTCGAAGGAAAATATTTTCTTTTATCATATAATCTAAATGTTTTTAATAGCTCTTCACTACGTTTTTTAAAATCTTTTTCAGGAATATTATATGCCAACGCTGTAATTTCAAGATGTTCCTGTAAAGTTAATTCATCATAAATCATCGGTGTTTCAGGAACATATGATATGCTAGCACGATATGCAGTTGGATCTTTATCAAAAGATTCACCATTAATTAATATGTCACCTTTAGATGGTTTCAAAAGTCCTAATATATGTTTTATTGTCGTACTCTTACCGGCACCATTTAACCCGATTAACCCAACAAGCTCATTCCTATTAATCGTAAATGAGACATCTTTAATGACAGGCTGTCTAGTGTATCCACCTGTGACATCTTTTACATGCAATAAAGTCATTCTTTACAAATCCTTTCAAATGTACTTTTCCTATAAATTTTATTGTATCAAATAATAATCTTAACTTCCCTATTATCATATTTATGGAATACTAAAAAAAATCCTTCTTTTTTTGAATACTATTTTAGGTTAAGGGTATTATAATTCATGAAGGGAAAGCAACACACTTTCCAGTTCAAAATTTGAAATGAGGTGTGTGTTAAAGGAAATTTAATTTGCGTTCAAACCTAAGTCAGATAATTGTTTAAGTGAAATGAGGTACCTCCAAAGATTAACAACGTTGTCATATACAGCAATGCAAAAATCTAAGGAGATGGTGCGCTTGAACATGTTCTATAAAAACAAAGGTCATTAGTATACCAATTTGTAAATGAGGTGTCTCGAGCAGAACATATAATTTATTTATAGGTGTACCAATTTATTGAACATTAAAGCAAATGAGGTGTCTGTTAAAGACAATTTAACTTATAAACCTAAAATCATTTTCTATAATCTTTCCCCTTCATCAAGGAGCAACTACTGGTTGCTCCTTGTTTTATGTTGTTGAAAAACATCATGTCAATTAATAACTAAATTTTCGTAAAGGAGTTTAGTGATGTTGATTTCCACTATAGGATGCTCGCTTTCTTAGACTTCTCGCATCTCCCACAGGAGTCGAGTAACATTCGCTCCAATCAACTTATTCAATTCCTTCTATTATCTATACTCTTATTTATCCAATTAACCAATAATTAACTTAATGGTCCATTTTTTTCAATCATGTCATCTTTTCAGGTCCATCCTTTGTTTTCTATCCTTTCCTATATCCTTCATCCTTTTAAATTTTCTTCTGCTTTTAAGAATATTTTATTTACTACAGTGCATCATAATTCTTGAAGGGAAAGCAACACACTTTCTAATTCAAAAATTTGAAATGAGGTGTGTGTTAAAGGTAATTTAATTTGCGTTCAAACCTGTGCAAGGTAACTGTTAAAGTGAAATATCTCCCAAGATAAAGCATCGTTGTACAAACAGCAGTGAAAATATCCAAGGAGATGGTTAGCTTGAACATGATCACTTAAAAACAAAGGTTTTAGTATACCAATTTGTAAATGAGGTGTCTCGAGCAGAGCATATAAATTTATTTTAAGGTGTACCAATTTATTGAACATTTAAGCAAATGAGGTGTCTGTTAAAGACAATTTATAATTACTCCAATATTCTTTCCTCTTCATCAAGAAGCAACATCGGTTGCTTCTTGTTTTATGTTGTTGAAAAGAAGTTATGTCATATGATTTCCACTCCTAGATACTCCACCTAATTTTGTTCCTTGTACGAAAGCCTTCCCATACACCTGTTAAATAATTATTTGGATCATTAAGAGTATAGATAATTGAAGTTTTAGTTAAGCTTCTTTTTGATTTCTTGCATTTCTTGATTTTTAATACTTACTCCCTGCTTTCACGCTTATAATAGTTTTTTATTGTTTTTGCATACTTTTCTTTCATACAGTGCATCATAATTCTTGAAGGGAAAGCAACACACTTTCCAGTTCAAAATTTGAAATGAGGTGTGTGTTAAAGGTAATTTAATTTGCGTTCAAACCTATGCAAGGGTAGTTGTTGAAGTGAAATTTCTCCATAGATAAAACATCGTTGTATAAACAGCAGTGAAAACATCAAAGGAGATGGTTAGCTTGAACATTATCACTTATAAACAAAGGTTTTAGTATACCAATTTGTAAATGAGGTGTCTCGACCAGAGCATATAAATTTCTTATAAGGTGTACCAATTTATTGAACATAAAAGCAAATGAGGTCTGTTAAAGACAATTTATAATTACTCCAATA
>NZ_NTZO01000265.1 GCF_002559405.1 Bacillus sp. AFS001701
ATTTAATATAAGGTAAAAACTTGTATTTATGAAATATTTTTTTAGTTAAATTAACCACTCTATTCAATTAGACATTTTAGTTCAAAAATGTGATGTATTTGTGAAGTAGACGCAACAAGACAGTTTATATTTGTATTCCTTTCAGAAAAGTATTGGTTCAATTAAGAAAATTAATTTAATAAAAATAATTCTTTATACTCTATTTACAGAACCTCCAAAGTAAATTAATAAAATTTCATTAAAATTAAGAGGTTAAATCTAATGAAACTTTAATTTTCGGGAGGTCTTTTTATGTTTACAAACAAACTTAAGAAAAAGTTAATTCCAGTTGCAGTGCTTTCAACGATGGCATTTGGTTCGTTTATTGGCTCATTTGCAAACCATACAGTACAAGCTAAGGAAACAAACAAGAATGAAATTAGAAATGTAATCTTCTTAATTGGAGATGGAATGGGAGTATCATACACGACTGCTTATCGTTATTTAAAAGATGACCCAAAAACAAAAGAAGTTGAACAAACAGAATTCGATCATTATTTAGTGGGACAACAAATGACTTATCCTGAAGACCCAAAGCAAAACATTACCGACTCTGCGGCAGCGGCAACAGCTATGTCAGCAGGAGTTAAAACCTATAATGCAGCAATTGGTGTAGATAATGATGGAACAAAAGTAAAAACAGTACTTGAGGCTGCAAAAGAAAAAGGAAAAGCGACAGGACTTGTTGCTACTTCAGAAATTACACATGCTACACCTGCGTCTTATGGAGCTCATGATGTAAGTCGTAAAAATATGAATGCAATTGCGGATGATTATTATGATGAACTAATTAAAGGTGGACATAAAATAGATGTCATGCTTGGTGGCGGATTAAGTAACTTTGTACGAGAAGATCGTGATTTAACAAAGCTATTTAAAAAAGATGGCTACTCTTATGTAACGAATAAAAATCAAATGTTAAAGGATAAAAACAATAAAATATTAGGTTTATTTGCTCCTGGTGGAATGCCGAAGATGATCGACCGTGAAGCATCTATCCCCTCATTAAGTGATATGACAAATTCAGCTATTAATAAATTAAGTAGAGATAAAGATGGTTTTTTCTTAATGGTAGAGGGTAGTCAAATTGATTGGGCTGGACATGATAACGATATCGTTGCGGCAATGAGTGAAATGGAAGACTTTGAAAAAGCATTTAAAGCTTCAATTGCATTTGCTAAAAAGGACAAGCATACATTAGTCGTTGCAACGGCAGACCACTCAACAGGTGGATATTCTATTGGGGCAAAAGGTGATTACAATTGGTACGGCGCACCGATTGCTGCAGCTAAACGTACTCCTGATTTCATGGCTGAACAAATTAGTAAAGGCGCAGATGTAGAAAAAACATTAAAATCGAATATTAACTTAGATTTGAAACCAGAAGAAATTCAAGCTGTTAAAAAAGCAGCAGAGTCAAAAAATATGGTAGAGATTGATAATGCAATCGAAGCAATTTTTGATAACCGTTCAGTAACTGGTTGGACTACTGGTGGTCACACAGGTGAAGACGTAAATGTTTATGCTTATGGCCCTGGCAGCCAATTATTTGCAGGGAAAATTGATAATACTGACCAAGCAAAAAACATCTTTAAAATTTTAAGGAATGGTAAATAAGAAAAAAAACAGATCCCGTTAAATGACCTTATTTAACGGGATTTAAGGATGAAAGGGGATTTTTATGAAAAAATTGATTCCATTTATTTTACTTTCTTTAATGCTTTCGGGATGTAGCTTAGTTCAGAAGGAGAAAACAACTGCTTCAGCAGAGAATATAAAAAAAGTCTCTACAATCTCCAAAAGCCGAGCAAAGTCTTTAGGCGATATATATGTGCCAAATCCACAGGTTTCAGATGATACGAGTTTACTTCTTAAAGGTCAAACACTGAAAGATGATAAAGGAGAAGTTACTTTAGAGGGCATTGCTTCATTAAACAAGTCCTATTCAATTGGACCGATTGAAATGAAAATTAAACAGATTAAGCTGATTAAAAACTTACCGACCTATTCTTTAATGGATTATTTTCATTACTATACAGAAAGCTATGAAAGTTTTCGATTCATTAAGGTTGAGGTAGAAATCATTAATCACTCGAATAAACAATTACACTTTGGTCCAGTTGCCCATTTGATGACAAGTAATAATGAAGTAAAGGAATTTAAAGATGACTTTTATATTGAATATTTAGGTGGGGAAATGAATCCTAATAGTTCAAAGCAAGGTGCCATGGGATTTATAGTCGATCATACTGATCCTAGCTTGAAATGGATTGAGTTAACAACTAGTGATGTATTGGATGATCAACATAAAGTAATAGTGAAAGCACAAAAGATAAAAGTGGATTTAAAATAGGTTGCAGAAAAAAACTCCTTTCATAATGAAAAAGGAGTTTTTTATTTATAGAGTTACTTCATCCTCAACTGGTGGAAGAAGTACGTCATTTTTGTCAGGATACATTGTTTCGATATGATTTTCTCCCCAAGTACACAGTAGATCTAATACTTCTTTCAAAGACCATCCGTAATCCGTTAAGGAATATTCCACTTTTGGCGGAACCTGATTAAATACTTTTCGGTGAACGATATTGTCTTCCTGTAATTCTTTCAGTTGCTGAGTTAGCATTTTTTGAGTAATGTTCGGCATTAATTTTTTTAATTGAGAAGTTCTTTTTGTGCCTTTTGTCAAATGACAAAGAATCACAACCTTCCATTTACCACCGATTACATCTAATGAAGCTTCAACTGGAATATTGTATTTTTTCATTTTCTCCTCTCCTTCATTCATTTTTATCAAATCCTACGAAACATATTTTTAATGATTCAAATATCATAACATTCTCTTCGCAAACTGTGTAGTTTCAAGTCTGGTAAAAAGTTTTTGTAATTTTTTCTCTGTTTTAAGCCTTTATTCGCTTAAATGTTACTAAAAAGTAACTATATCACTTCAAAGTACATACTTCTCTAACTTATTCCTATCGCTCATAATGACAAATAGTTAATTGATTAACAAACATTTACTAAAAAGTATTTTTAAATCTATAAAGGAAGACGTTAATCTATTTACTATTTCATTTAATTTATGTTTTGAATGACAGTGAGACTTTATTCAGGCGCTATGTCTCTTTGTATTCAAACTAATCATAAAAAATAACAATAACAAGGAGGATTTTTTTATGAACTCGACTGCTGCTTCGATTAAAATGCAAGAGAAAAAAAGTGGCACTCCTGCGTTAATGGCTCTTGCTATTAGTGCATTTGGGATTGGAACAACCGAATTTGTTCCCGTTGGTTTATTATCAACTCTAGCTGGTGATTTGAAAATTTCAATTACATTAGCGGGATTATTAATTTCTGGATATGCGATGGGTGTTGCATTTGGAGCACCAATTTTAACTGCATTAACAAACAAAATTGCTCGAAAATCGTTACTAGTGCTATTAATGATTATTTTTATCATTGGAAATAGTGTTGCTGCTTTTTCAACTAGTTTTGGTTTATTGTTAGTTGCTCGAATCATTACTTCATTTTCACATGGAGTATTCTTTTCAATCGGTTCAACAATTGCGGCCGATGTAGTACCTGAAAACAAACGTGCAAGTGCGATTGCATTTATGTTCACAGGCTTGACTGTTGCGACCGTAACAGGTGTTCCATTAGGCACATTTATTGGTCAGCATTTTGGATGGAGATCAACTTTTGGAGCTGTAGCATTATTAGGTGTGATTGCAATTATTGCAATTGCAATACTAGTTCCAAAAACAATTAAACAGCCACCGGCATCAAAATTTAGTGATAACCTGAAAGTTTTAAAAAATGGACCATTACTTTTAGCCTTTGCTATTACAGCATTAGGATATGGAGGTACTTTTGTAGCATTCACATACTTGTCACCAATCCTTGAAAAAATTACCGGTTTTGCTCCAAACTCTGTAAGTATTATCTTACTTGTTTATGGAATTGCAGTAGCACTTGGTAATACGATTGGTGGAAAAGCGGCAAATAAAAATCCATTAAAAGCACTAACATGGATGTTTGCTGTTCAAGCAATTGTTCTTATCATTCTATCGTTTACGGCACCATTTAAAGTAGTAGGAATTGTGACGATTTTCTTCTTAGGCTTGCTTGCTTTTATGAATGTACCTGGCCTACAAATTTATGTTGTGAAATTAGCTGAGAAGTATGTTCCTTCTGCTGTAGATATTGCATCAGCGCTAAATATAGCAGCATTCAACGTAGGTATTGCAATTGGAGCATTTATTGGCGGTTTAGTCGTAGATACAATCGGCTTGATTCATACACCGTGGATTGGTGGAATTATGGTTTTAGGAGCAGTTCTGTTAAGCATCTGGAGTGCTTCTTTAGAAAAGAAAAAGTAAATTTTAAAAAAATATTATTTAAAAAAAGGAGAAATAACAATGAATAATTTAGTTAAATTAAATAATGGTTTAGAAATGCCAGTAATTGGGTTAGGAGTTTTCCAAGTAGAAGATGGACAAGTCGTAATTGATTCTGTAAAAGCTGCAATACGAAATGGGTACCGTAGTATCGATACTGCAGCGATTTATCAAAACGAAGAAGGTGTAGGGCAAGGAATTAGAGAAGCTCTTGAAGAAAATGGTCTTAAACGTGAAGACTTATTTATTACATCAAAGGTATGGAATGCTGATCTAGGCTACAAATCAACTATCGATGCTTTCGAATTAAGCTTGAAAAAACTAGGTCTTGATTATTTAGATCTATATTTAATCCACTGGCCAGTAGAAGGTAAATATGTTGAATCATGGAAAGCACTTGAAACACTATACAAAAATGGAAAAGTAAAAGCAATTGGAATGAGTAACTTCCAAATTCATCACTTGAAAGAAGTAATGGAGAATGCTGAAATAATGCCTATGATCAATCAAGTTGAGTTACATCCTATGTTAAGTCAAGTTGAACTAAGAGAATTTTTAAAAGCAAACTCAATTCAAGTAGAAGCATGGGCTCCATTAATGCAAGGACAATTATTTGAAAATGAAACATTACTACAAATAGCAAACAAACATAATAAATCAATTGCTCAAGTTGTATTACGTTGGCATTTACAAAACGGTGTAGTGATTATACCAAAATCAATCAAAGAACATCGCATTCAAGAAAACGCAAATATTTTCGATTTTGAACTAACAGAAGAAGATATGAACCAAATCAACTCTCTGAACCAAAACCACCGTGTAGGTCCAGACCCAGACAATTTTGATTTTTAATTTAAAAATAAAAGTAAACGACTGTCTAATCTTTGACAGTCGTTTTTATTTCGAAACGAATGTGGAGCGTATGCACATCAAATCTTTTAAAAAAATTAATAAACTCGATCTAAATCATAGAGGCATTTTGCATTAAGAGTCGAATATTCGAATATAACAATTTCATTTACAAAAACTTCCTCACCGTAAGACTTAAGACTTAGTAAGTTTAATACTTTAGTTCGTTTCAAATTATATACGGTTTCGTTACGATAAACATAGTAGCGAAAAATATTGGAGAACGGTCAAGCTGTAGTAGAGGAGTTGATTACTTTGAAGAAAGAGAATAAACAGTCTAATACGATGAAAGAACTTACGTTGCACATAGTATTAGCTACAATATCGATCTTAATATTAGTCTCTAGTTTACCTACTGTCGTAACGATCTATAAAATATCACTTATTTTTGCAATCATGGGAATTTTGCTACTAGATTTCTATCTAGTTGTATCGAATCATAAAAAGTTTTTAAAGGTTACAAAAATAGCACTAATTAGTTTATTACTTTGTATATCAGTAGTTGGAATTCTATTTTATGCTAGTCAATTTCTCGTATTCGTAGATACGTACGGAGTTGAGCGAATATTAACCAATCATATTACAACTGCAAAGTTATTATTTTTCTTAATCTGTTTATTTCAACCGATTTTTTTACCTTTACCAGAAGCACTTACTATTCCTGCGGGTAGTGCTGTTATCGGATCGTTTTCAGGAGCGGTAATAGGATTTTTAGGTTCAACTTTAGGTATTGTGATTATGTATTTCTTAGCAAGAATAGGTGGGCTTAAATTAGTTTCAAAGTTTGTTAAAGAAAGACAGTTAAAAAAATATCAGGAATATGTTAAAAAAAATGAAACAATTATTTTAACTTTAATGTTTATCATTCCGATTTTACCAGATGAAATTATTTGTGTCGGGGCAGGAATTAGTAAAGTTTCTTTCAAAAAGTTTCTATTAATTGCTTCGATTTCAAAATTAATTACATCATCTCTACTATCATACTCTGTTTATTTGGCTAAATTTTTCTCTTTAACAACATCGCAAATAGCTTTAACTAGCTCCATTTTAATTGCCTGCATCTTATCTTTATCATTAATGATTAAGAAATTAATTAAACGAACTAATTCAAAAGAAGTTTATGTAACACAAAGTGAATAAAAAAAAGGCAATGTAATGGTTTAACATTACATTGCCTTTTTACTTATTAAGAAAGTTTAAAATTGCGTTTGTCGAAATTGAAAATTTCCTGAGAAATAATGTAGAAAACATGACGAATTTACATCAATACTTTAATACCTTGAACAATATTCCATATAAAGACAATTAAATTAACAATGAATGCTAATATAAATCCACCGATAAGAGCAAAACCTGCACCGTCACCAAAAGTATTAAAAGTGAAAAGGGAGATAATTGCTAAAATAATAATTGTTAGAAAGGGGAGTATATGTGAAAAAAATGCTCGTTTAGAATGCGATTTTAGTTGTTGATCCTTTGCGACGAAATAAACAATTATTGGGAATAAGAAAGGTGCGAAGAATACGCTAAAATAACATAATGAGGACAAAATCTTATTTGTTTCCATCTTTTTACCTCGGTTTCTTAAAAAGTTTTAATTAATCTTAGTATAGATTAATTTATATATAAAAATCGATTTAATTATTAACAATTTTTTAAAATACATAATTTGAAAAAGTTAGGCTGAGAAATGTGTATCCTTTTTTTGTTTCTTTTTTAAAGAAATGTAAATGAAAAATCCGGCTAAGATTGTAGTAGTAATACAGATTGTAATCCATGGTGAGCCAAGCAAGAAATTTCCGTATAATGTATAAAGAACTGCAATTGGAATATTACCAGCAAGCACAATTGCAATATAGGACAAGTATTTCATATTAGTGGAGGCTGCGATAAAGCATGCACCATCTGTTGGAGCTAGTGGAGTTGCAACTGTTAAGAATAAGTATCTCTTTCGATTCGAAATAATTTCTTCAAATAGAGAGGGATATTTATTTTCCATAAATTGCTGGATCGAATCACTTAAAATACTTCTACTTAATAAATAAATAATTGTTTCTGTGATGGCCATTCCGATTAATGATAAGAGAATGGTTTCAAACGGGTGAAAAAACAAGCTACCTACTACAATTAATACAGAGCTAGGAATGAATAGAAAGATTCTTGCACAGAAAATAGCGACAAATAATAGCATCGGGTTGATGGAGGAATTAGCAATAAAATGTTTTATATCTTGCAATGATAAATGAAATAAATGATATCGAATGGCGAGTAGTAGCATTAAAATCCAAAAGCCGATTACAGTTAGTGGAACGACTTTTTTCATGATGTATGCTCTCCTTTTAAGTTAGAAAATCTTCTGTTATAGTATTCTATTCCTCAAATACAAGAAAACTGATTCATTTTTTAAAAATTAATAATAAAGGTCATAAACATGTCAAAAAATGAATAAAAATAATTATGCACTAAATATCTCAAATTAAAGAGAATTGAGGTGGAGATATGCTTGATGAAGGCCTATTAGTTATTCGACTTGTTTTAGGTATTATTTTATTAGGTCACGGGGTGCAGAAAGTATTTGGTTGGTTTGGTGGTTACGGTATTAAAGGAACTGGAAAATGGTTAGAGTCGATTGGAATCAAACCTGGAGCATTTTTTGCTTTTATAACAGGAGCGGCAGAAATCGTAGGTGGATTCTTTGTAGCGGCTGGTGTATATACAGAAATTGGCGCATGGTTGATAATAGTAGTGATGGCAGTAGCAGTATTAAAGGTTCATATAAAGAACGGATTCTGGAATACTTCGAACGGATTTGAGTTTAATCTATTAATTATTGCAGCTGCAATAGGGTTATTGCTCACTGGTCCAGGATCTATGGTTTTATTTTAAGAGATTGATAGTTAATAAGACTGGAGGGAGTCTCACTATTGAGGCTCTTTTTTTGTTTCTTAATTATCGTTAAAAACAATCATCTGTTTCTATCGAGATAACATCTTTTATGAAAAATATCCCTCCATATAATATCAGTAATGATATTATATGGAGGGATCAAGATGGCAGATGCTATTTTTGAACAACTTAGGTTTACAAGGGTTTATACATTGAAAGTTCTTGGTTCTGTTTCAAAAGAAGCTGTAGATGTAATACCAGCAGGATTCAATAATAATATTCTTTGGAATGCAGGTCATGTGCTAGGGGCATATGAGCAATTACTTTATGCTAACACTGGTGATGCTGGGAAACTTCCAAAGGAATTCGTTGATTTTTTCAAGGGTGGGACTAAACCAGGTGACTGGCAAGCGGAGCCACCATCATATGAGGAAATTGTTACGTTATTGGAACAGCAAGTTGAACAAGTAATTTTTACATATGAAGGGCGTTTAGATGAAATCATTTCAAAAGAGATGAAACTAGGTAGTTTTGAAATAAAGACAGTTCGAGACATGATTAGCTTTAACATTTTCCATGAAGGGCTACATGCCGGATTAATAAACGGTTTAAAAAGATCACTTGGCCAGTAGAGTTATTTTTTGACTTTTGTCCACACATTAAATCTAGGAGTTTATGCTCTTAGATTTTTTTGTTATAATCATGTTTAACAATTTGTCATTTTGATAGTTTGAAAATTGTGGTAATTCAAAATAAAATATGGCTCTATCTAATTGATTTTTGTTTTTTAGTAACATTAATAATAATATTAAAT
>NZ_NTZO01000266.1 GCF_002559405.1 Bacillus sp. AFS001701
ATCATTTATTATTTGCCCATGAGATTAAAGCGGTGAAAATATATTATGGAGGTTACAATATGAAGGTTTTACTTTTTGGAGCAACAGGAATGGTTGGTCAAAGTGTATTAAGAGAATGCTTACAAGATCCTTCGGTTAGCTCGATCTACTCAATTGGTCGTAGTACTACAGGGATTCAACATGAAAAATTCTATGAAATTAAGCATTCTAATCTGCTTGATTTATCTCCAATTGAGAGTCAATTATCTGGGTTTGATGCATGTTTTTTTTGTTTAGGTGTTTCATCATTTAGAATGACAGAGGAAGATTATCGTAAGATTACATATGACCTTACATTATCCATTGCACGTACATTATCAATATTGAATCCTCAAATGACTTTTATTTATGTCACTGGATCAGGTACCGATCGTACTGAGAAAGGTCGTATAATGTGGGCTAGAGTGAAGGGAAAAACAGAAAATGACTTGTTAAAGTTACCATTTAAAGCTGCATACATGTTTCGACCAGGTGCAATTATTCCACATAAAGATATAAAATCAAAAACTAAACTATATCAATACGGCTATAACATAACGAAACCTATTTATCCGATGCTAAAAAAAGTCTTTCCAAACTCAATAACAACTTCAGAACAAATTGGTCGATCAATGATCAATATTGCAAAAACTGGTTATCATAAACCATTAATTGAGGTTGAAGATATAAATAGGACAGCAGAAAGGTGATAAGTAAAAAAGGTATAGGGAAAAGATTTATCCGTCTTTCCCCCATTCCTCTCACCATTAAGTATTTAAATATGGAGCTCCTCGTCTTGTGTTGGCTGCTGAAGATGCGTCTTCACTTGTATCTAAGTATGGACTGCCACCTTCGTCATAATTAATTTTATTAGAATCGTTTTCGCTCGTATCCAAGTATGAGTTGGTAGCAACGTGGATATGATTGTCATCAGTTTTTCTTGATTGATTATCTTTTGACATGATTATTTCACCTCTGTATTTATATTTTGTATCGTTATAAATTTTAAATTACAGGTAGTTTGAGGGAATTATTATCCTTTTCAAAGTTTATATCATGTTGTTCTTTTCATTTGTATTGCTAGTATGCCCTTTATCGATTTATTCCCCAACACGATATGCAAGATTATTGGAAAACAACTTACGGTTTAGATATAAAGGGACCTTCACGAGTTGTTCCTGCGCAAATACCAGGTGTCATCACCGTCGTTGCTGTAATCGATACTGGATTTGACTTTAGCCATCCAGATTTAAAGGCTAATGCGGATCTTGCAGGCTCAAAAACATTTACAGTTTCTTCGTCTAATCAATGGTCAAAAGATAGTATTGCTTTCTACTCAAATTATGGAAGTGTAATCGATGTAGCTGCACCTGGAGGAGATAACGGGCCTGTATACGATGGTTTATATCGTCAAAATCCAACAGGTAACTTTTTAAATAAACGTGATTATACATATCGTACTTTGTCTACTTATCCTACATACCCAGTAGGTGTAAATGCAGCTAATCCAAATGGTACAAATGCAACAACACAATTTAGTGATGGAAAATGGCATGGCTATTCATATCTTCATGGAACTTCTATGGCAGCACCAAAAGTTGCCGGTATTGCAGGCATAATTAAAGCAGCTCACCCTGAATATAATCCTTCTCAAGTAGCAGCAGCAATCAAACAAACTGCTCTTGATTATGGTAAAAAAGGACAAGATCCACTTTTTGGTTCTGGTGAGGCAAACATTTTTAATTTCTTATCTAATGACAAATAACAGTAAATAGAATGAAAAAAGGATAGATAATCCAGATGAATTCTAGATTATCTATCCTTTTATTTATTTTATCGTTAGTTTACAGCTACATCTTCTAATACTCGGACAAATTCACCTTTATTTACTGGATAACCAGCTTCAGCGATTTTAACTTTTACAATTTTACCGATCATGTCTTCTGTTCCTTCGAACAAGACTTTTAGATAATTGTCTGTGTAACCAATTAATAGTCCTTCTGCGCCACCTTCAGTATACTTTTCTTCCGGAATAACTTCTAGAACATCTCCATCAAACATTGATGCGTATTCTTTTGCAAGTTGATTTGATAATTCAATTAAACGATGTACACGTTCATTTTTAATTTCTTCGTCAACTTGATCTTCCATACGTGCAGCTGGAGTACCTGTGCGTTTAGAGTATGGGAATACGTGTAATTCAGAGAATTTATTGTCGCGAATGAAATTGTACGTTTCCATGAATTCTTCTTCAGATTCACCTGGGAAACCTACGATTACATCAGATGTAATTGAACAGTTTGGTAAGACTTCGCGTAATTTTTCAATTCTTTCAGCAAATTCAGCCATTGTATATTTACGACGCATACGTTTTAGGACAGTATCTGATCCCGATTGTAATGGTACGTGTAAGTGACGAACTACAATATTTGAATGACGAAGAACTTCAATTACTTCATCCGTAATTTGACTAGCTTCAATTGAAGAAATACGAACACGTTTTAATCCTTCAACTGTTTCTAAATCTTTTAATAGCATTGCTAAGTTGTAATCTTTCATGTCTTGACCGTATCCACCAGTGTGAATACCAGTTAAAACAATTTCCTTATAGCCTGATTCAACTAATTGCGTAGCTTGTTTTACAACTTCTTTTGGATCACGAGAACGCATTAAACCACGTGCCCATGGAATAATACAGAACGTACAGAAGTTGTTACAACCTTCTTGAATTTTTAATGAAGCACGTGTACGGTCAGTAAAAGCAGGTACATCTAACTCTTCATAAACTCGTGCTTTCATAATATTTCCTACGCCATTAATTGGTTGACGCTCTACTCGATATTGCTCGATATAATCTAGCATTTTAGTACGGTCCTGTGTACCAACAACGATATCCACCCCAGGAATTGCCATGATTTCGGCTGGAGATGTTTGTGCATAACATCCAGTTACACAAATTACTGCATCTGGATTTTTACGCACGGCACGACGGATTACTTGTCTACTTTTTTTGTCACCTGTATTTGTAACTGTACAAGTATTAATTACATAAACATCAGCTTTTGTCTCGTATTCAGTTCGTTCATAGCCTGCTGCTTTAAACAGTTGCCAAATTGCTTCCGTTTCGTAATGATTAACTTTACAGCCTAATGTATGAAAAGCTACTTGTGGCATTTCTTCACCCCATTAATTCAAAATGAAAGGAGGCAGCAGCTAAAACATAAAATGGTGCTGTTTCTGTTCGTAGAATTCTTGGTCCAAGTCCACATAGCTTAGCACCTTTTTCTTCTAGCTGATTAACTTCTTTCTCTGACAAACCACCTTCTGGTCCGAAAATTACTAATAATCGTGAACCTTCCTTTAATGACTGGAATGTCTGAACAAGTCCTGCTGATTCTCCTGTTTTTGCACTTTCTTCATATGCAACAATACACCCATCATAATACTGTATTGAATTAAGTAATTGTTGAAAAGATGCTGGCTGTTCCACGGTTGGTACAATAAATCGATATGATTGTTCAGCCGCTTCTTTTGCAATTTTTTGCCATCTATCAACCTTTTTACCAGCTTTTTTATCATCTAATTTAACAATTGATCTAGCTGCAGCAAAAGGTAAAAAACCAGAAGCACCAAGCTCCGTACCTTTTTGTATGATTAACTCTAGTTTATCACCTTTTGGTAGTCCACTAGCAATCGTAATTGATATAGGCAGTTCATTTGTATTCTCAACATATTCTACAACAGCTGCAGTTATTTGTTCACTAGAAATATTTGTAAGTGTACAACGAACAGTTGAAGAACCTGGAACTGTACAAATGATTTCTTGATCTAGCTTCATTCGCATAACATTTGCAATATGATGAGCATCATCACCAGTTATTGTAACAAGATCATTTTGAAGCTGCGTTTCTTCTATAAAATATCTTTGCATATTACATTCCTTGTTCTGGCTTTTTTGCAATAATTGCAACCCAGTCCTCTAAATGTAATACTTCCTTCACTTCAAAACCAACTCGTTTAAGCTCATTTTCGATGTCTTCTTGTTTAGCACCAATAATTCCTGAAGAAATAAATGTTCCACCTGGTTCTAGAACATTAAAGACATCGTCTACGAAACGTAGAATAATTTCAGCAAGTAAATTCGCAACAACTACTTGGAATGGACCTTCAATACCTTGTAGTAAGTTACCTTGTCCAACTTTTATAACATCGTCAACTTTGTTTAATACAACGTTTTCTCTTGCACTTCGAACAGCTACATCGTCTAAGTCATAAGCTTCTATATTTGTAGAGCCAAGTTTAGCAGCTGCAATACTTAATACTCCTGAACCAGTACCTACATCGATTACACGGTCAGTTGATTTAACAACTTTCTCAAGTGCACGAATACACATAACAGTTGTAGGATGAGTACCCGTACCAAACGCCATTCCTGGATCTAATTCGATAATTAATTCATCTGACGATTTGACTTCATACTCTTCCCAAGAAGGTACAATTGTAAATCGATCTGAGATTGAAATTGGATGATAATATTTTTTCCATGCAGTCGCCCAATCTTCTTCGTTTACTTCATGCACAGCAAATGTATTTTTTCCTAAATCAATATCATATGATATTAAATTATTGATTGCTTCTTTTATTCCATCGATCGTATCGTTTAAAAAACTATTCACAGGAAGGTATGCTTTGACGATTACACCTTCCTCTGGATAATCTTTTGGGTTAAGTTGGTAGATTTCACCGTAAACCTGTGCTCGCTCCTTCGTCAAATCAAACACATCCTCTATGACAACACCACTTGCACCAGCTTCGTGTAAAATGTTAGAAATCGGTTCAACCGCATCCTGTGTAGTGTGAATACTTAATTCTGACCATTTCATAAACTACCAACTCCATTCATACTCTCTTCTTTACTTGGCAATACCCTCTAATCATAGTCAGAATTAGAGGGTGCCATTTAAATTACTTCTTCTATTTAGTGTTTCCACTTTTTACCTTTACTAACGTACTGAATTAATAACTTCCTTATTAGTCGCCAAAATTCTTAACTGCACGCTTCAACTTTGTAAAGAAAGAATCGTGTTTGTCGTCTTTTTGACCTTTGCCAATATTGTAAAACTCCTCAAGCAATTCTTTTTGACGGCTTGTTAGTTTTGTTGGTGTGATAACTTTTACGATTACGTGCTGATCACCTTGACCATATCCACGTACATCTTTAATTCCTTTACCTTTTAAACGCATTCTAGTACCAGTTTGCGTTCCAGCAGGAATTTTCGTTTTTACTTTACCATGCAATGTAGGAACTTCAACTTCATCACCTAATGCAGCTTGTGCAAAAGTTAATGGAAGCTCACAGTAAACATCATTTCCGTCACGTTCAAAGAATTCATGCTCACGAACATGGAATGCAATATATAAATCTCCAGCAGGACCACCATTTTTACCTGGTTCTCCTTGGCCTGAAAGTCGGATTTGTTGTCCATCATCGATACCAGCTGGTACTTTAACCATAATTTTCTTACGAGTTTTCACTCGGCCTGCACCATGACAAGTATTACATTTATCTTTAATAATTTGACCAGTACCTTGACAGTGTGAACATGTCGTACGGTTCACAATACGTCCAAATGGCGTATTTTGTTCAACACTCATTTGTCCTGATCCATGACAATGATTACATGTTTCTTTTGATGTACCAGGTTTTGCACCTGAACCACTACATGTATGACATGTTTCTTCAGTTGGAATTTCAATTTCTTTTTCCATTCCAAATGCTGCTTCTTCAAACTGGATCGTCATTGTATATTGTAAATCAGCTCCAGCTCTTGGTGCGTTCGGGTCACGACGTCGTCCACCGCCACCACCAAAAAACTGACTGAAAATATCTTCAAATCCACCGAATCCGCCGCCGCCAAATCCGCCACCGCCGAAACCTTGGTTTGGATCTGTATGACCAAACTGATCATAATGAGCACGTTTTTGATCATCTGATAAATTTTCGTATGCTTCTTGCACCTCTTTAAACTTTTCAGGTGCATCAGGATCCTTATTAACGTCCGGATGATATGTTTTTGCTAATTTACGAAACGATTTTTTTATTTCATCTTGTGATGCACTTTTACTAACACCAAGCACATCATAGTAATCACGTTTACTCATAGTGTTACAATCCGCTCCTTTCACATAAAGAATATTTTAACATATCCTGTGCATTTCTAAAAGAAAAAGAAAAAGTCAAAGCCAAGGCTACCCTGACTTTGACTTCCCTCAATGTTTTAAATATAAATTTTCACTAGTTTCAGGCATCAAACGCCTTCCACTTTTCGTTATTATTTTTCGTCCTTAACTTCAGTAAACTCAGCGTCTACTACATCGTCTTGTTTCGCTCCGCCTTCAGCTCCACCTGCAGCTTGTTGAGCAGCAGCAGCTTGCTCATAAAGCTTCATAGATAAAGCTTGAACGATTTCCGAAAGAGCATCTTTCTTCGTACGAATATCATCTAAGTTACCAGCTTCTAAAGCAGTTTTTAATGCGTCTTTAGCTTCGTTAGCTTTCGTAACCTCTGCTTCTTCAACTTTTCCTTCAAGATCTTTTAAAGTTTTCTCTACTTGGAATACTAATTGATCAGCTTCGTTTTTAAGATCTACTTCTTCTTTACGTTTTGCATCTGCATCAGCATTTAATTCTGCTTCTTTTACCATGCGTTCTACTTCTTCATCACTTAAACCTGAAGAAGATTGAATTACGATGTTTTGTTCTTTTTGAGTACCAAGGTCTTTTGCACGTACTGTTACGATACCATTTTTGTCGATATCAAACGATACTTCAATTTGAGGAATTCCACGTGGTGCTGGTGGGATATCCGATAATTGGAATCGACCTAATGTTTTATTGTCATTAGCCATCGGACGCTCACCTTGTAGTACGTGAATGTCTACAGCAGGTTGATTGTCAGCAGCTGTTGAGAAAACTTGAGATTTACTTGTTGGGATTGTTGTATTACGTTCGATTAACTTAGTAAATACTCCACCCATTGTTTCGATACCTAATGATAATGGTGTTACGTCTAGTAATACTACGTCTTTTACATCACCAGTTAATACTCCACCCTGAATTGCAGCACCTAATGCTACTACTTCATCAGGGTTTACACCTTTGTGTGGTTCTTTTCCTGTTTCTTTTTTGATTGCTTCTTGAACAGCAGGAATTCGAGTTGAACCACCTACTAAAATTACTTTATCAATTTGACTAGCTGTTAAGCCAGAATCCTTCATTGCTTGACGAGTTGGGCCTAAAGTTCTTTCAACTAAGTTGTGAGAAAGCTCTTCAAATTTTGCACGAGTTAAGTTTAACTCTAAGTGTAATGGACCAGCTGCACCCATGCTAATGAATGGTAATGAAATTTGAGTTGAAGTAATACCTGATAAATCTTTTTTCGCTTTTTCAGCAGCATCTTTTAAGCGTTGTAATGCCATTTTATCTTGGCTTAAATCAACACCGTTTTCTTTTTTGAATTCAGCTACTAAGTAATCAATGATCACTTGGTCGAAGTCATCTCCACCTAAACGGTTGTCACCAGCTGTAGCTTTAACTTCAAAAATTCCATCTCCTAATTCAAGGATTGAAACGTCGAATGTACCGCCACCTAAGTCGTAAACTAAGATTGTTTGGTCTTCATCCATTTTATCTAAACCGTATGCTAATGCAGCCGCAGTTGGCTCATTGATGATACGTTCTACTTCTAAACCTGCGATTTTACCAGCATCTTTAGTTGCTTGACGCTCAGCATCATTGAAGTATGCAGGCACTGTAATAACTGCTTTCGTTACTGCTTCACCTAAATAAGCTTCAGCAGATGCTTTTAAGTTTTGAAGAATAATTGCAGAAATCTCTTGTGGAGAAAAATCTTTACCTTCAATGTTTTCTTTATGTGTAGTACCCATATGACGTTTAATTGACATGATTGTGTTAGGGTTTGTGATTGCTTGACGTTTTGCTACTTCCCCAACTTGACGCTCACCATTTTTGAACGCAACAACTGACGGAGTTGTACGTCCACCCTCTGGATTCGGAATTACTTTTGGCTCTCCACCTTCTAATACTGCGACACAAGAGTTAGTTGTACCTAAGTCAATACCAATAATTTTACTCATTGCATGTTCCTCCTAAAATTTACATAAGTTATATTTTAGTTTTTTTAAAAAAATTTTATATTTATGTTAGCGATTTAAATAGACGCTTAACTAATTACTCGTTTACTTTTACCATTGATGGACGAATTACTCTGTCCTTTAGCTTATAGCCTTTTTGGAATTCTTGTAAAACTTCATTAGATGGTTTAGAATCATCACTTTCTTGCATTACAGCCTGATGGACATTCGGATCGAATTGTTCACCTAGTGCTGGGATTTCTTCTACACCTTCTTTTTTCACAGCTTCAACAAGTAAACGGTAAACCATTTCCATACCTTGTTTTAAAGAAGCAGTTTGCTCGTCTGTTGCTTCAACTTGTAGTGCACGTTCGAAATTATCTAGTACTGGTAATAAATCAGTTACTAAACTTTGAGCACGATAAGTCATTAAAGATTGTTGGTCTAAAAGTGCACGACGTTTATAATTTTCGAAATCAGCATGTAGACGTAAGTACTTATTTTCCTTCTCATCCACTTCAGCACGAAGTTTTTGAAGCTCTTCTTCAGAAGAATTCACATTGTCAGTTTTCTCTTCTGTATTTTCTTCTGTAAAGATTGAAGGTTCTTCAACAGTAGTTTCTTCATTCACTACTTCTTCATTTAAAAGTTCTTCCTGACGTTCTGTCATGTCACCTTCACCTCCTATTTTTTTATATGTAATCCATTGTTTCTTTTCACAATGGATTTATTCAACATCCTTAGATGAAAATAATAAATTCAATTGCCCTGTTATTAAATGCATTAATGAGATTACTCGGGAGTATTCCATTCGAGTTGGTCCTAATACTGCGATTGTACCAATTTGATCTTCACCTAATGAATAGGTTGCGCTTATGATACTTACATTTTCTAATCCAGACTTTTCATTTTCCTTACCAATTTTGACACTTAAACCCATCTGTTCAAAAGGAATAATACTTTTTAGTTCATCTTGCTTTTCAATCATGTTTAACAATACTTTCATTGTCTCAACATTATGAAATTCTGGTTGAGCTAAAATATTCGTTTTTCCACTTAAAATCAGCTTTTGTTCAATCGGTACGTCAATAGTGCCACCAATCATCTTAATAACACTTTCATAATTCGAAATATGCGTACGTAAAATCATTGCAATTTCTTTATAAAGCTTGTCATTTATTTGATGAATTGGAACATTTACTAGTCGCTCATTTAAAATATTTACCATTTTCTCAATATCACTCATTGACACACCAGGTGGTATAGTTACTGTTCGATTTTTAACAATACCTGTGTCTGTCACAATAATTGATACTGCTGTATTAGGTCCTATTGGAATAAGCTGAATATTTTTAAGCTTATTTTCAGTAACTTTTGGTCCTAGAGCAATTGTTGTGTAATTTGTTAAATCAGATAGTATATCGGCTGAATTTTTCACAAGCTTTTCTATTTCAAAAATACGCTCGGCAAAAATACCTTTTATCGAACGAACATCATCGTCATTAACAATTTGTGGTGATAACAGATGGTCTACATAAAAACGATACCCTTTTTCAGAAGGGATTCGACCTGCAGAGCTATGAGGCTTTTCAATATAACCAAGTTCCTCTAAATCAGCCATCTCATTTCGTATCGTTGCGGAACTAAATGAAATACCTTCCTTTTTAGATAAACTCCTTGAACCAACAGGTTGTGCCATGCGAATAAAGTCATCGATAATAATTTGGAGTATCAATAACTGTCTTTCAGTCAACATGTTTATCACCTCTATTAGCACTCTTATCTAGTGAGTGCTAAATATATTATTAACTTAACAAATCCTTTATACGATGTCAAGAAGTTAAGGGCGGGAAAAAAGAAGTGCAGGATTAATGGAGTAGGAAATATTAAATACATCAGATCTAACTTATCTAATCCGCTTCTCCTGCTGTTCACACTTACTGCTTTTAAAGTAAAAATGCTTGAAATACTTCGTTTCCTAGTAACTTCCCTTTGTGGGTTAATCGAAGAAATACTCCATTCATCTCGACTAAGCCATCTTTCATTAGTTTTTCAATTACGTTCGGAAATACTTCATTAAAGTTTGAACCAAATTTTTCTTGGAACTTTCTTTCCGAAACGCCCTGCATTTTACGTAAGCCTAAAAACATTTCTTCTTCCATCTTTTCTTGCTTCGTTACCGTATGCTCATGAACAATTGGGACACCAGTATCATCTATCAACTGAAAATATTTCTTTAATGGTCCTGCATTCGAATATCGAATTCCATTAATATAACCATGTGCTCCTGCACCAAATCCAAAATACTCATCATTATTCCAATAAACAAGATTATGCTTACTTTCTAACCCATTTTTTTCAAAATTGCTGATTTCATATTGATGAAAGCCCTTTTTCTCTAAATAATTCATTAAAAAGTCATACATAGCCGCTTCATCTTCTTCTGGGGCTGGTTTAAGCTTGCCCCTATTCATTTCTATGTAAAAAACCGTTTTTGGTTCAATAATTAATGAATATGCTGAGATATGCTGAATCGGTAACTTCATTGCTTTATCTAAAGAATCAACAAATTGTTCCATTGTTTGACCAGGTAATGCATACATCAAATCAAGATTAATATTATCAATTCCAACTTCTTTGGCGGTTTGAATTGCTTCTTCTATCTCATTCGGTGAATGTGTTCTTCCAATCTTTTTCAGTAAACCTTCATTAAATGTTTGAGCTCCAAAACTAATTCGATTCACTCCACCATCTTTTAAGATCTGAAGCTTCTCTTTTGAAATTTCATTTGGATTACTTTCAAATGTCATTTCGATTTCTTTTTTTCCTTTAATCATATGTTTATTAATTATTTCGATTAAGCGCTCAGTTTGAGGTAATGTTAATGCAGTTGGAGTTCCTCCACCTACAAAAACTGTCTTCAAATCTGAAATCGGATTTCTTTTTAAACTTTCAACAATTTCTTTCTCTAAATATTCTAAATATTGATCAACCGGCTGACGGTCCATCATAAATTTATTAAAATCGCAGTAGTAACAAATCTGCTGACAAAATGGTATATGAATATAAACGGAAGATGCCATACCTTCTCCTCTTTTCTATGTGAAAAGCCCCTGATTCAATACCATCTAAGGTGCAGATTCAGGGACTTTTGTTGATTTTAACTTTATGATTGTATATTTTCTTATCATATTTGTCTAATTAATCGCTTTACTCTTGTTAATCATTATTTACATCTTACTTTTTATTAATAACAATTTGAGTAAAAAAATAATGATTCTTAAATTAAAAATGCCACCGTAAATAAATTACGGTGGTATTTTTAGGATGAATTCCTATTAATTATTAGTCATCCATACGTAAAACAGCCATGAATGCCTCTTGTGGAACCTCTACAGATCCAACAGCTTTCATTCGCTTTTTACCTTCTTTTTGCTTATCTAATAGCTTACGTTTACGAGAGATATCCCCACCATAACATTTTGCTAATACGTTTTTACCCATTGATTTAATTGTTGAACGAGCAACGATTTTTTGTCCAATTGCCGCTTGAACTGGTACTTCGAACTGTTGTCTTGGAATAAGTTCTTTTAATTTTTCAACAATAATTTTTCCACGATCATAAGCAGCGTCTCTATGAACGATAAATGATAGAGCATCTACTTGTTCACCGTTTAATAAAATATCCATTTTCACAAGTTTAGACGCTTTGTAGCCAATTAACTCATAGTCAAATGAAGCATAGCCTTTTGTACTTGATTTTAATTGGTCAAAGAAATCATAAACAATTTCAGATAATGGAATTTCGTATGTTAACGTTACGCGGTTTGCATCTAAGTATTGCATATCGATAAAGTTACCGCGTTTCTTTTGACAAAGCTCCATGATTGCTCCTACAAAATCATTTGGAACCATAATTTTTGCTTTTACATAAGGCTCTTCCACTCGATCAATTGATTGAGGGTCAGGCATATGTGCTGGATTATCAACTGTAATCGTTTCGCCTTTTGTTGTGTAAACACTATAAATAACACTTGGTGCTGTTGTAATTAAATCAATTTTGAATTCACGTTCAATACGCTCTTGAATGATTTCCATGTGTAATAATCCTAAAAACCCACAACGGAAACCAAATCCTAAAGCTTGTGAAGTTTCTGCTTCAAATTGTAGAGCTGCATCATTTAATTGAAGCTTTTCAAGTGCATCACGTAAATCATTATATTTAGAAGTATCAATTGGATATAATCCACAGAATACCATAGGATTTAATTTACGATAACCTGGTAGTGGCTCAGTTGCTGGATTTTCAGCAAGGGTAATTGTATCCCCAACGCGAGTATCTCCAACATTCTTAATAGAAGCTGTTAAGAAACCTACGTCACCTACAGTTAATTCTTCACGTTGTGTAGTGCGAGGAGTGAATACTCCAGCTTCAACTACTTCGAATTCCTTACCTGTAGCCATCATTCTAATTTTTTGCCCTACTTTTACAGTACCTTCTACGATACGAATATAAGCTACAACACCACGATATGGATCGAATAATGAATCAAAAATAAGTGCTTTTAAAGGCGCATCTGGATCACCTGTTGGAGCTGGTACTTTTGCTACAACTTGTTCTAGAATTTCTTCTATTCCGATTCCTGCTTTAGCAGATGCTAATACCGCTTCAGAAGCATCTAATCCAATTACATCTTCAACTTCTTGTCTTACACGTTCAGGCTCTGCACTCGGTAAGTCAATCTTATTAATAACTGGTAAAATTTCTAAATCATTGTCTAAAGCTAAATATACATTCGCCAATGTTTGTGCTTCGATACCTTGTGCAGCATCAACTACAAGAATTGCGCCTTCACAAGCTGCTAAACTACGTGAAACTTCATACGTGAAGTCGACATGTCCAGGTGTATCAATTAAATGAAGAATATATTCTTCTCCATTTTTAGCTTTATATTGTAACTGCACAGCATTTAATTTAATGGTAATTCCACGTTCACGCTCTAAATCCATTGAGTCTAATAGCTGAGACTTCATCTCACGCTGAGTTAATGCATTTGTTTTCTCAAGAATTCTATCTGCTAATGTAGATTTTCCATGGTCAATGTGTGCGATGATTGAAAAGTTTCTAATTCTCTTTTGTCTTTCTGATCTTGACTCTTTCTTCATTTCATCACTCCTAAATTTCTCGACAGCATAGATAGTTTTGATTATATCAAAAAAATAGGGAAATATTCAATCTCTATTAGCAGTATATGTCGAATGAAGTTTAGAAGGTCTAATTAAAGCTATCAATAATAGAAGGAATTTTTTCAACAATCTTAACCCCTTTTTCAGTTACATACGTAACAAAATGGGATAGTCCTTTACCAACAACTGTAAAATAATTAAATGCCCCTAATCTTTCTAAATGATCTTCTCTAATTGCAAGTCCTTCTTTCGTGTAATCTTTTCCAAAGAGTACTGGACCAGCTTTCCCATCTTCTTTTGAAATTTTTACTACATCGTCTACGTGATAGTAATCAGTCGAAGTAACTTTACTTATTCCATCTTTCGCAACTTGCATACAAGTAATGATTGTTATCGAAAAAATGATAATTAGCGTAAAATACCGAACCATATATTTCATTTGTTTCTCCTCACTTACTAACTATTAATGAGTATATGAGCCCATATTGTCTTGATTAATTTTAGAATGCAGAGCAGCGTTCATACCGCCAGCAATAATATTTGCCATATCTTCAATAAAAGTATCCACTTCTTTTGGTGTAACCATTAAGTTATGACCTAGTGGTGACAGTACTTCATGAATTAATTTCCGTTTCTCATTCTCTTCAAGTGTTCCTACAATCCCCATAAATGCCATTCGTTCCTTTTCACTAGGCATATCTTCGTCTGTATACTTTTTCTTTTCTCCAAATGCCATTCCTGAAGGGATTAGCGCTTTAGCAGGCTTGTCTCCCTCTTTTATTTCACGTCCAAAATGTTTTAAAATGAAGTCAATGGTATCACTTGTAATAGCAACAGCATCAACAACAGTTGGAACGCCTATAGCAATTACCGGAATACCTAGTGTTTCTTTACTTAATTCCTTACGTTTATTCCCTATTCCGGAACCAGGATGAATGCCATTATCTGTAATTTGGATTGTTGTATTAACTCGCTCAATGGACCTAGCTGCAAGTGCATCGATCGCAATAACAAAATCTGGTTTTACTTTATCAATGACACCTGAAATAATATCGCTCGTTTCAATACCAGTTATCCCCATTACACCAGGGGATAAAGCACAAACCGGACGATAACCATTTTGTACACTTTCAGGCTGTAGTTCAAAAAGATGCTTCGTAACAACTAAATTTTCAACAACCATTGGACCAAGTGCATCAGGCGTCACATTCCAATTTCCTAATCCGACTACTAAACAAGTTTGATCTTCCATAATGCCTAAATTTTTTAGGAATGCAGAAAACTCGTTTGCAAAAACTTTCTCAACCTTATCTTGCAGTTCAGTATCTTGTTCACGAATACCTTGAACTTGAAGTGTTAAATAATTCCCTGGCTTTTTACCGATTCTTTCTGATGCCGATTCTTTAATATGAACATGAGAAATACTTACACCATCTGCTTCACGTTCTTTGACGATTACGCCGGTAATTTCTTCCTTTGTCTGTTCACGCTCCTCGAGCATTTCTTTTGCCTCTACTGCTAAATCTGTTCGAACACTATATTGACTTAAATCTAACTCACTCATTTATCTAGCCTCCACAATACTCATCGAAATTTAACATTTCTCTTCTTAACTAGTTTAGCTAGATGTTAACAATTCTAAACGAATTGTTTATTTTTCTTTTGAAAAGGCGAAAATAGCTTTATGAATTCTATTGCCAAATGGGACTTGTTTTGATAAAATAAGTTTTGTTCTATTTGTATTCGAGGCAAATTTCTCGACTGCATTCGGGAGGTGAAAGGTATGCCAAATATTAAATCAGCTATTAAACGTGTAAAAACAGCTGAAGCTCATCGTGCTCACAACGCATCTCTAAAATCAGAAATGCGTACTGCAGTGAAAACTGTTGAAGCTTTAGTTACTAATAACGAAACTGAAAAAGCGCAAGAAGCTTTATTAACTGCTTCTAAAAAATTAGATAAAGCTGTTAACAGCAATCTAATCCACAAAAACGCTGCTTCACGTCAAAAGTCTCGTTTAGCTAAAAAAATTAACGCTATGAACGCGTAATGAATTAAATGGTGTCTCATCTGAGACACCATTTTTTCGTGCAATAAAGTTTTTCACTAGCGTTTTTTAATTCATATTTGCAATCGAACCATATATGTTAGTTTTAAAAGATTGGATCGCTTATCAAATAAGTTTATTACATTCTTGAATCATAAACTCCATATAATCACTTTTGATGTAATATCTTTTTCCTTAAATGTATAATAAAGTCGAGAAACTCCCAAAATCCCCCATTCAATACTTCTTAAACTGACATATAAATTCAAGTATTTAACTGTAGAGAGCTTCTTACAATCGTTTACCCAGCTAAGCCAATAAGAATTAAGATTATCTCCCATATTAGATAGTATTGTATCCCAGTTTACCGAGATATCCACATCATCAATATTTAGTCCTCTGACAGTTATTCCGTATTTTTTTATTTGGAAAGTATCGATTGAGTTCTTTTGAAACTTATGTAAACCTTGAAACTTCCCATCATTGAAATACTTGAATTTCTGTCTTCATTTAAGGACTCGATATCCTCATTAAGAATATACCACCCATCCAATAAAGTATTAGGAAATTTTCTTTGCACATTTTTATGAATTTCTTTCAGCATTTCTAAATCGGCATCAGATACTTTGCGCTTAACAACAGTAATAAAATCGATATCACTAAATCCATTTTTAAAAGCACCCCATGTAATCGATCCATAAAGATAAAAAGAATCGATTAAATTGGGTATTTTTAAATCAATATAATGAAAGTATGTATCTAAAACACCGTTGATATCTTTAGGAATTTCCTTCATTCACTCACCCATCTCCCAAATAGCATTATTCGGTAAATATTCACAAATACTTCATTATAACAAATTGTAAAAGGTTATAGACTGAAAATGGCAGCCTATTTATATCATAAAAATGGCAGTCCAATTTAATGCTATTGGACTGCCATTTTATTTGTTTTTTAATTTTAAAATTTAAAAATGAATTTGTTACAATTATTTATTTAATTGAAGAATCAACATTTCAAGGATCATGATCTTATCTCCTTGACCAGTCTTCATTTTATAATCAACTTCAGCAATTAATCGTATTGCTTCTTTCAATTCACTTGCTTGAAAGTTATTCGCTTGCTTTTGTCCATAAAACACTCTTCCCGGTGATACACCAACTGATGAGGCAATTTGATTATTTGAATATCCACTACTTGATAATTGTTTTATTCCGTACAATAATCTAAACTGACTAGCTAACAATGCAACAATTTTTATCGGTTCTTCACCTATAAATAATAATTCATGAAGAATTTTAAGTGCCACAGTTGTCTGTCTTACTGCTGTTTTTTCGATAAGAGCAAAAACGTTTTGTTCAATTGTTTTTGCTACCATCATTTCTACTAGGTCAGCATCAACTTCTCCTTCATTCCCAATAAACAATTGTAGCTTCTCACATTCAAGTTTTAAGATTGATAAATTATTTCCAACGAGTAATTTTAATTTTTCAATTGCTTCTTTCGTAATCGTCACATTCCCAGTGAACCGCTCTTTAATCCAGCCGTCTAAATTACTCGTTTCAACAGGATGACACTCAACTAACTCTACTTGTTTTTTTATTGCTTTTGTTACTTTTTTCCGCTCATCCAGTTTTTCAAAAGGAGCAACAAAAACAACAGTAGTAAAAGGAGCAGGATTTTCAATATAATCAAATAGCGGTTCTATATCTTGTATAATTTTTTCTTTTTGAGCTGTTAAAAACAAACATGATTTTATGATGATGACTTTGTTTCCACCGAAAAAGGACGGTGTTTGAGCATCCTCAAGAGCTTCACTTAAATAAGACTCTTTTAAATCATA
The DNA here is from genome assembly GCF_002559405.1 of Bacillus sp. AFS001701. Classification (GTDB taxonomy): domain Bacteria; phylum Bacillota; class Bacilli; order Bacillales; family Bacillaceae_G; genus Gottfriedia. The sequence goes on from NZ_NTZO01000266.1 coordinate 17,249, forward strand.
TGTTTGATAGTTAAAATCATCAATTTCTCCTTGTAAAGCTGCTTTCACGATTAAGTTTTCTGCTTCTTGAAGTAAAAAATCTTCAGTACCTACCAATAAATACATTGGCGACACGTTCTTTTTCAATTTTTTATGTAAATCATTAATCATGTTTTGCACCTCTACACTAATTTTCTTAGTATAGTATAACATGTCCTACATGAGAAGGAAGAGATTAGTAAATACTAATCTCTAATTTATATTAACGTTTTAAATAAAGACCCGGTTTCTTCATTTAAAACGGTATAACTAAAACAAACATACTATGGATTTTTTAGTTAGATTGATTTATACTAAAATTGAATTAGGAGGGGTTATTTGTGAATACTTTTGAAAAAAATGTTCAAAGCAAACGTAATGATTCAACAGATTCTGGCGTTGGCTTTGCTGTTTCATTTGGTTTCTTCGCAACTCTATTTATCATCGCAACAATTGTGGAGTTTGTTACGCGATAATACATAGAATCAAATGACGGGACTGCCTCGGCAGTCTTTTTTAATTTCCTTCTTGGTTTCTGTTATTTGTTTTACGATATGCTTTAAATGTATATATGGTACCTTGTCCTCTTTTAAATTCATAAGTTATTGCACCAAGTTCATCAGTACGTAAGATTTTAACATTGTACTTTTTTAATCGATCAAGTACTTCTTTTGTTGGATGACCATATCGATTTTTTTCTCCAACTGAAATAATGCCAATTTTAGGCTTAACTGCTTTAATAAATTTTTCGGAAGTGGATGTTTTGCTCCCATGATGTCCTATTTTCAAAACATCTGCCTTTAAATCAGGATATTTAGAAATCAGCCGAATTTCTCCATTTTCATCTAAATCACCTGAAAATATCCAATTTATCCCGCCTATGTGTGCCTTTAAAACAATTGACCCTTGGTTTTCCTCACCTACATAGTCTTTAATTGGTGAAATCACCTGAAAATTGTTTGCACCGATTTTCCAACTCATACCTTCGCTTATTTTTTTAATCTCGACTCCATTTTTTATGGCTATATTAATTCTTTCTTTTTCTGCTGAAGTAAATTTCGTCTTGTCACCTACGATTAATTGTTTTACATTAAATGACTGTAGCACCTCCTTTCCACCTCCAATATGATCAATGTCACCATGAGTAAATATTAATTTATCTATTTTACTAATTCCTTCTCCTTTTAATATTGGAATTAATAAATCATTGCCAGTTGAAAATGGTTTTTTACGCTTCATCCACGTTTCTTCTTTTCCAGTTAACTTACCTCCTGTATCAATTACATAATTCCCTTTATTAAAAGGCAATTTTATAAGTATACAGTCACCTTGTCCTACATCTATAAATATAATCTTTCCAACTGGGTTAATAGAGGGATATAATAAATGCCCTAAAATAAGAATAAAAAATACAATCAGGCAATTCATCAATAATTTCTTCCCCTTCTGGCTTTCCATAAAGTATAAAATTAAAAATATTAGCACGATATATATA